>NZ_JBEYFP010000136.1:0-12324 GCF_040634455.1 Kitasatospora sp. NPDC007106 | reverse complement strand
CCCCGGTGGTGCCGAACATGTGGCTAGTGGAATACGTCGGCGTTAACCAGCCGGACCCCCGGGGGTCGGGGGCGCCGCCGCCGGCCGGGGCCGCGCCGCGCGGCCCGGGCCGGCGGTGCCCGACCGGCCGTCAGGGGCGGTACACCGCGCCCGGCTGCGGGGCCGCCGGGGCGAGCAGCTGAGAGACCGTCACCACGGTGTAGCCGCGGCGGTGGAGTTCGGCGAGGATGCCCGGCACGGCCGGGACGGTGCCCGGGTAGATGTCGTGCAGCAGGATGATGCCGTCGCGGCGGACCTGGTCGAGCACCCGCTGCCGGATCAGCGCCGAGTCGTTCGTGTCGTAGTCCTTGGCGGTGACGCTCCACAGCACCTGGGCGACGCCGAGTTCGGCGCAGATCCTCGACACGTCCTCGTCGGTGCGGCCCTGCGGCGGGCGCATCAGCACCGGGCGCTTGCCGGTGATGCGCTGCACCGCGTCCTGGGTGAGGGAGATCTCCTTGCGGGCCTCGTCAGGCGCGATGTCGGTGAGGATCCGGTGCGTCCAGGTGTGGTTGGCCGGCTCGTGCCCCTCCGCGACGATCCGCCGGACGGTGTCCGGGTGCTTCTCGACGTGGTTCTTGCCGAGCATGAAGAAGGTCGCGTGCGCGTTCTCCTGCTTGAGGACGTCGAGCAGCTTCGGCGTGTACTCGCTCGGGCCCGCGTCGAAGGTGAGCGCCACGCAGGTGGCCCTCCGGCAGTCGACGCCCGGCACGGCGGTGTCCTGGGAGACCGCCGAGGCCCGGTCGCGGGCCTCCTTCGGTGCGGTGGTGTCGAACGAGGCGCAGCCGCCCACGGCCAGGGCGGTCGTCACCGCCGTGAGCAGAGCCGGTACCGTGCGCCTGCGAAGCCTCTTCCCGGCCGTCGTCATGGAGCCCCTCCCCTCGGACCCGCCCCCGGTCGGAGACGTGTTCGAGTCAGACCCTAGACGTACTTACATACCGGGTATACGGAGGGTGTCGAGGGCGCGGATCAGGCCATCCAGAAGAAGACCGCGGTCATCCGCTTGTCCTCCAGGGTGCTGCCCCAGTAGCCGGTCGCGGTGTGGATGATGTTGGCGCTGTAGAGCAGCAGCCGGTTGAAGCGGTGCGGGACGCGGACGTCCTCGACGAAGGCGTTCGAGGGGACGAAGCGGGTGCCCAGGGCGTCGACCAGGTTGTTGTGCGGCGCGGCGACGATGTTGCCGCCGAGCGCGCCGTTCGGCATCTGCTGGCGGTAGAAGCTGGTGCCGCAGTCCTTGGGGGCCGAGGGGTTGAGGTAGAGCACGGCGGCGTAGCGGCAGACCAGCCGCGAGTCGGTGTGCGGGCGCGGCTCGCACTCGTCCCGGCCGACCACCTGGATGCAGTTGTGGTTGACGGTGGCGCCGCCCGGCCCGGTCTCCGGCCAGATCCGGCGGGCGCCGGTGGCCTGCATCACCAGGGCCTCGACGTGGGCGAGTTCGTCCGGCTCCAGACCGGGCATGGTGCGCAGGCCCGGCCATGTCTCCGGCTTGTGCGGGTACCCCTCGCTCCAGTCCTGGCGGGCCAGCGTGCGGGTCCGGACGGCCTCCGCGTCCGGCAGGACGTCGTCGAAGACCCAGTAGTCGCGGCCACGGGTCGGCTTGCGGTACGGCAGCACCGGGATCGCCGGCGTCCGGGGGAGGGGTGACATGGCCCCGACGGTAGCGACGGGCCCCGGCGCACCTCGCCCGTGATCAGGTCAATTGTGTGTCAAGCCGAGCCCAAGGCGGTGGCCTGCGGAGACGGCGTCAGAGCAGCCACCGCACGGCGGTGACGGCGCCCAGCACGGCGAGGCCGAGCAACAGCAGGCCGAGCAGGGCGAATCCGGCACAGAACAGGGTGCCGTCGTCCTGCTCCGCGGCGGGGCCGGCGGCCCCGCGGGCCTCCTCCCGCACGTCCCACCAGCGGGCCGGCCGCCCGAGCTGCGCGGAGGCGGCCTCGCGGACCTCCGCGAGCCGGGCCCGGGCGGTCGCGGTCGGTGCCCGGTGCTCCGGGCCGCGCCAGGCCAGGGCGGCCATCCGCCGCACCGGGTCGGCGTAGCGGGCCTCGAAGGCGGCCGTCTCGGCCGGGTCGCGCTCCTCGTCCAGGTACGCCCAGCGGCCGGCCTGGGCGGGTTCGCCGTACAGCCGGTAGACCTCGGCGAGCCGCCGCCGGGCCGTCAGGTCGGCCGGGCAGGAGCCGACCAGCCCGCGCAGGCGCTGGAGGGCGACGGGTGTCCGGCCGGCGCGGAGGTCGGCCTCGGCCCTGGCGAGGGTGGTCTCGACGGTCACCGGAGCATGCTCGCGGACGGTGCGGCACAGGTCAAAGGGGTTGTTCCGGCCGATCGCGACGGCCTGGACGACCCGCCCCCGCCCGGTGGGGGCGAGCGGGGGCGGGCGGTCCGGGCCAGGTCAGCGGGCGGCGAGGGCCTGGTGGCGCCAGTAGGTGAACCGCCGGAGCGGGTCGCCGTCGAGGCTCCACGGCCACGCCGTGACGGTCGGGCCGACGGCCGCGAAGACGCCGGCCGCCTCGCGGAGCCGGTTCGCCCGCACCAGGGCGTAGGCGAGCACGTTGAGGTCGGCGACGGCCGCGGCGTGGCGGAGGCCGCCCGGGCCGGTCCAGTACCGGGCCCGGTCCAGGGCGGCTTCCGCGTCCGCCCGGGCCCAGCGGCGTCGGGCGCCCAGTGCGGCCACCCCGCCGGCGTCCACACCGGCCCGGTACCGGCCCAGCAGCAGGGCCAGTTCGAGCCCCGCCACCGGCGAGCCGGCCGGGGCGGCGGCCCGGACGGCGTCGACGAACTCGAGCTCCTGCGCGTGCGACCCGCACTCCGCGGGGGAGAGGTAGCCGAGCATCTCCAGGTGTGCGGTGCGGTTCCACGGGTCACGCGCGCCGATCTCCCGGCAGACCGGGTGGACCTCCTCGGCCGGGCGGCGCAGCAGCCGCAGGACGCCCAGCAGGGCGAGCCAGGGCGCCGGGTCCTCCGGGCGGGCCCGGGCCGCGTCGTGGCAGCGCCGCACGAGTCCGTGGTGGTCGCCCGACCGGCCGCCCCGGCGGGCCTGTGCCAGAGCCACCCAGACGTCGAAGACCAGCGGGTCCGCGTCCCGGGGCCGCTGCCGCCGCCACACCTGCGCCAGTGCGGGGGAGGCCGCCGCGGAGAGCACCGACAGCCGCAGGGTGCGGCGGTCCCAGTCCGTCCCGGCGTCCCGGAGGACCTGTTCGACCAGCACCGCGGACAGTTCCAGCCGGCCGTGGACCTGAGGGGCGGTCACGTGGGCCAGCACCCGGCCGAGCTCGGCGTCGTCCAGTTCGGGTGCGAGGCGTGCGGCGGGGCCGCGTCGTCGTCCGATGATCGGCATGGCGGGGGTGACCGGGTCCTCTCGTCGGGATCTCGTCGGATGCCTGGTGCGGCACCGTCACGCGTCGGCCGCCGCGTGGACCCGCTGCCCGCCGACGAAGGTCTGCTGGACGCGGGCGTGGGCGATCTCCTCCACGGGCCGGGCGAAGATGTCGCGGTCCAGCACGGCGAGGTCGGCGAGCCGGCCCGGGGCGACGACGCCCGTGTCGTCCAGGTGGTTCACGTAGGCGCTGCCCGCGGTGTAGGCGGTCAGTGCCGCGTCCAGGGTGATCCGCTGCTCCGGCAGGAACACCGGCCGGTCGCTGCCCGGGTCCTGCCGGTTGACGGCGTTGTGGAGCGCCGCGAGCGGGTCCGGGCTGGACACCGGCCAGTCGCTGCCCGCGGCCAGCACGGCGCCGCTGCGCAGCAGGTCTCCGAACGGGTACTGGCGGGCGGCGCGTTCGGAGCCGAGGAACGGGATCGTCAGCTCGTCCATCTGGGGTTCGTGGGTGGCCCACAGGGCCTGGATGTTGGCGGTCGCGCCGAGTTCGCGGAAGCGCGGGACGTCGGCGCTGTCGACCACCTGGAGGTGGGCCAGGTGGTGGCGGTTGCCGCGGTGCCCGTTGGCGGCCACGGCGGCTTCCACGGCGTCCAGTGCCTCCCGGACGGCGCGGTCGCCGAGTGCGTGGAAGTGCACCTGGAAGCCCTCGCGGTCCAGCCGGGTGACGATCCGGGCGAGCTCCGCCGGGTCGACGAAGGAGATCCCGGAGTTGTCGGAGGCGCAGCCGCAGCCGGTGAGGTACGGGCCGAGCAGGGCGGCGGTGCCGTTCTCGGCGATCCCGTCCTGCATGATCTTGACGGTGTGCGCCCTGATCCGGCCCACGGTGAAGGTGTCGCGGCGCTCCAGCAGCCGGTCGAGCTGTTCGAGGCCGGACTCGCGGTCCCACCACAGGGCGCCGCGGACCCGTGCGGTCAGCAGTCCGTCCAGGGCGGCCCGCCGGTAGGCGGGGGCGGGGTCGGCCGTCGAGGCGTGCTCGCCGAGCAGGGCGTCCTGCCAGGCGGTGATGCCGTGCGCGTGCAGGACCTGCTGGGCCCGCAGCAGCCCGGCCACCTGCTCGTCGAGGGTGACCCGGGGGACGTGCCGGGCGACCAGCTCCATCGCGCCCTCCTGCAGCGTGCCGGAGGGTTCGCCGCCGGCGTCGCGCTCGATGCGGCCGTCGGCGGGGTCGGGGGTCCGGCCGGTCACGCCGGCGAGTTCCAGGGCGAGGGTGTTGACCCAGGCGCCGTGGTGGTCGCGGTTGACCAGGAAGACGGGCCGGTCCGGGACGGCCGTGTCGAGCAGGGTGCGGTCCGGCGTGCCGCCGGGGAAGGACTCCATCGACCAGCCGCCGCCGGTGATCCACGGCCGGTCGGGGTGGGCGTCGGCCCAGGCGCGGATCCGTTCGAGGAGGTCGGTCACGCCGGTGGCGCCGCCGAGGTCGCACTGTCCGAGTTCGATCCCGGCGCCGACGGGGTGGACGTGGGCGTCCTGGAACCCGGGGACGAGCAGGCGCCCGTGCAGGTCGACGACCTCCGTCCGGGGCCCGATCAGGTCGTGGACCTCGTCGTGCCCGACGGCGACGATCCGCTCGCCCCGGACGGCGACCGAGGTGGCGAACGGCCGGGCGGGGTCGACGGTGTGGACCGGGCCTCCGGTCAGGACGAGGTCGGCGGTGCGGTCGGACACGGGTGCTCCAGTGGGGGGTGGGGAGGGGGCCGGTGGGCGGGGCGGCCCACCGGCGCGGGCAACTGCGGGGCGGGTCAGGCCGCGTCGTCCATCGGCAGGGCGATGGCGTCGGCGTCGGTGCCGCGGCCGGTGGCGAAGTACGGGGAGCGGCGGTACCACTTGGCGACCGCCGCGGCGACCAGCCCGGTGACGACGAACAGGGAGGGGATCAGCAGCATGAACCAGCCGTTGTCGGGCCGGGCCTCGAAGTGGTCGCTCATGGTCGCGTACTGGAAGGCCAGGTAGGCGCCGAGGCCGAACAGCACCAGTGCGCTCACCGCGGGGACGATCACCGAGCGCAGCGCCTCCGCCGCCCCCTCGCGCAGCGCGCCGCGGAACCGCACCGCGCAGGCCGCCGCGGTGAGCCCGTAGTAGAAGGCCACGATCAGGCCGATCGAGTTGACGGCGGTGAGGATCATCGTGTTGATCCGCGGGATGCCCATGGCCAGCACGGCCACGCCGGCGGCCACCGCCATGATGATCACCGTGCCGACGGCGGGGGAGCCGTAGCGCGGGTGGACCTTCGTCCAGGCCCGTCCGAGGGTGCCGTCCCGGCCCATCGCCAGCGCGCCCCGCGCGGTGGGGATGACGCTCGACTGGAGCGAGGCGAAGGCCGAACACATCAGCGCCGCCAGCGGCAGCGAGGCCCAGGGCTCGGAGGAGAGCGAGGACCCGAGGAAGGTCAGCGCCTGCGGGCCCTGCTCGACCAGCGTCCCGGTGTCCATGACCCGCTGGAAGGAGACCGCCGCGAACACCAGCAGGCCGAGCATGGCGACCAGGGCGATCAGGCCGCCCCGGGACGCGTCCGAGGCGCTGCGGGTCTCCTCGTTGACGGTGAAGGCCGCGTCCCACCCCCAGAAGACGAACACCGCCAGCACCAGGCCCTGGGCCAGCGAGTGGAAGGAGTCGATCGCGAACGGGTTGAGCCAGCCGAAGGAGAACTCCTGGGTGCCGGAGACCACGGCCCAGCCGCAGAACAGCAGCAGGACGGCGTACTCGAAGGCCAGCAGCACCCACTGGAAGCGGGTCGCCGAGCGGACCCCGGTCACCGCGGTCACCGTCACGGCGACCAGGGCCACCAGGCCGACCACCGTGGTGACGGCGGTGGAGGTGGGGTCCAGGGCGATCCCGAAGAGCGAGTGCAGCCCGGCCTTGTCGGCGAACTGGAGGACCACCATGCCGGCCACGGCGCTGGTGTAGGCCATGAAGACCACGTTGGCGACCAGGATCACCCAGCCGGTCAGGAAGCCCAGCCAGGGGGTGAGGGCCCGGCCGACCCAGGTGTAGCCGTTGCCGCAGTTGGGCTCGGTGCGGTTGAGGCGCGAGTAGGACAGTGCGATGCCCAGGATCGGCAGGAACGCGACCAGGAGCAGTGCGGGGGTCTGGCGGCCCGCGTAGACGGCCAGGGCGCCCATGCCGATGCCGATGCTCGTGGTCGCCGCGGTGCTGGAGGCCGCGATGGCGATCCCGTCCCGTACGCCCAGCGTGCGGCGCATGGTGGCGGTCGACGGGGGTCTGTCCTCGACGGTGAGGTTCATGCCACTCCTAGGAGGTGGGGGCCGCGACGGGCGGCGGGCGATGAACGAACGGTGTGCGCCGATGAAACAACCCTGCCATACTTAAGTCAATAAGTTGTCGTAAGCCGCGCACCCCTCGCCGCCACCCTCGCCGCCACCTTGGAGACCACCGATGGCCACACCCGAGCGCATCCCGGTCGAACGCCGCCGTCGCCGGCCCACCCGCAGCGGATCCCTGCTGAGCGCCGAGGCGATCACCGAGGCCGCGCTCACCCTCATCGAGGCGCCGGGGGGCAACGCGCTCACCGTGCGCAGGCTCGGCGCGGCCCTCGGCTGCGACCCCAGCGCCGTCTACCGCTACTTCCCGGACACCGACGCCGTCCTCCTCGCGGTCGCCGACCGCCTCATCCAGGACTCGCTGGAGGGCTTCGCCCCCGGCGGCGGCTGGCGGGAGGAACTGCGCGACTTCGCGCAGCGCCTGCACCGGTCGATGCTGACCCACCCCCGGCTGGCGGCCGTCCGCGCCTCCCGCGTCACCACCGGCCCGGCCGAGGCGCGCGCCGTCGACCTCGGCATCGGCATCCTGCTCCGGGCCGGCTTCCCGCCCGACCGCGCGGTTCGCAACTACCGGCTGTTCGTGGACACCGTGCTCGCCCAGGCCGCCGTCGACGCGGCCGTGCTCGACCTGGACGAGGAGCGGCGCGAGCAGCAGGGCGCCGCCTGGACCACCCACCACGCCGGCCTGCCGGCCGAGGAGTACCCCAACCTGTACGCGGTCCGCGACCACCTGGCCCTGATGGCGGGCGCGCTGCTCCCCGAGATCCTGGAGATGGTGATCGACCGGTTCGCCGGGGAGCTGGAGGCCCGGGGCTGACCGCGCGGCCCGGTGGCCCCGGGTGGCCGGTTCCCCGGGGCCGGGTCAGCCGGCCGGCAGGAAGCCCTCCAGCAGCGGGGCGAGCAGGGTGGTGCGCCGCATCACGTCCATGTGGGTGGTGCGCGGCAGGACGGCGAGGCGGGCGTCCGGGATCAGCTCGTACATCTCGACCGCGTGGTCGAGGCGGACGAAGTCGTGGTCGCCGACGACCAGCAGGGTGGGGGCCCGAAGCGTGCGGAGCCGCTCGGCCGGCCAGCCCCCGAAGGCGGCCACCGCGTCGGAGACCTTGGTGTGGAAGGCGTCGAAGTGCTCCGGCTCGGGGGAGAGGGCGAGATGGGCGGCGCGCATCTCGGCGAAGTCCTCCGGGGTGGGCAACCGGGTGGAGCCGGAGGGGAGTCCGGAGGCGTGGATCTCCTCGTGGTAGCCGTCCGGGCGGTAGTTGACGGAGGCGAGCACGAGGTGGTCGACCCGCTCCGGGTGGTCCAGCGCGAGCTGCAGGGCGGCGTAGCCGCCGAGGCTGAAGCCGAGGACGTCGGTGCGTTCGACGCCGAGGCGGTCGAGCAGGGCGAGCACGTCCGCGGCCAGCAGGTCGATCCGGTACGGGCGATCGGTGTCGCGGGTATGCCCGTGCCCCTGGAGTTCCGGGGCGATCACCCGGCGGCCGCGGGTCAGCGCGGGCAGCAGCGTACCGAAGCACAGCTCGACGGTCAGCAGGCCGCCGTGCAGCACGACCAGCGGTCGGCCGGTCGTGCTGCCGTGCTCCTCGTAGTACAGGTCGAGCCCGTTGACGTGCGCGTAGCTGCCCGTGGTCACGCTGGTCTCCCGTCGGCGGCGGCCGGTCCGGTACCAGTCTGGCCCGTGCCGGCCCTCAGAGGGCATTTGATGTGAACGGATTGCCCTTTATGCCCTAGTAAGTCCCTCGCCAGGTTGGTGTGGTCTCGTCCGTTATGCGCTTGGTGAGATTGTCGATCGAGGCGATGTGGATCATGGCTTCGGAGCTGGCGGGCAGGGTCTCGTAGTCGCGGGCGAGCCGGCGGCGCAACATGAGCCAGCCCAGGCTTCGTTCGACCACCCAGCGTCTTTTCACGACGTGGAAGCCGCGGACGTCGGACTTTCGGTGAACGACCTCGACGTCGATTCCGAGGCCGGCTCCGTGCTCGATCGTGGCGTTCTTGAAGCCGGTGTCGACCCAGCTCTTGGAGATGCTCGGGTAGGTCTTCTTGGCCTGGTTGAGGAGGTGGATTCCCAGGGCGTTCTCGGACAGGCTCGCGGCGGTGACGGTGACGGCGAGGATCAGGCCGACGGTGTCGGTGAGGATGCCGCGCTTGCGGCCTACGATCTTCTTCGCGGCGTCCGTTCCCTGGCTGGTCAGGGGTGCGTTGGTGGAGGTCTTCACGCTCTGGGTGTCGATGACGGACGCGGTCGGTTCGGGGTTGCGCCCTTCCTTCACGCGGGCCAGGCCGGTCAGGTCGTAGTTGAGTTCTGCGAAGATTCCCTCGTCGCGCCAGGCCGCGTAGTAGGCGTAGACGGTGCCGTGGTTCGGGAAGTCGTGCGGGAGGTACTTCCAGGGGATTCCCGTGCGGTTGATGTAGAGGATCGCGTTGAAGACGTCGCGCAGGTCGACTTTCGGCGGCTTTCCGGTGGGCCTTCGGTCGAGCCGGGCTTTTCTCCAGGCCGTCAGTTTCGGCTCGATCAGGGCCCATCGCGCGTCGGACAGGTCGCTTGGGTACGGCTTCCGCTCGGTCATGACACAGCGTCAGCACGAATGGGGCGGAGGAGCCGGTTCCGCTGCCACTCGGGCGGTTCTATGACTTCTTCAAACCAGACGGACTTCGGGGGATGGAAGCGGGCGAGACGGACTCCGGCTTCCGCTGCCTGCGCGGGGGCATACTTCACCTCCGTTGCAGACTGGGGCAGATCACGACAGGGGCAAAAGACAAATAACGGATGATCACCATCAAAATTCCCACTGAGGTCATCCGACAACGCATGGGGACGGTGGGCCGGAACTCGGCGACTTCCGTGATCGACCGGACAACCCTTAGCGGCCCGTCGCGCGGAGCCCCCGCAAGGTTGCGACAACCTCTTCGCCGAAGTCCTCGCAGAGCGCGAGCAAGCGGCACCCGGCGGGCGAGTCGAGCAGCCCCGCGGCATCCGGGAGCGTCAGGACAGCTCCGCGGCAGGCGGACTCGACGGCGGAGTTGCGTGAGGCGAAGTAGCCCTCGGGCGCCCCGTCCGCCGAGCCGGCCAGGTACCGGCGGTGGGCCTCCTCGGAGGGGTGGGAATGGAACGAGCCCTCGACGAGGCCGTCGAGGTGGTTCGCCAGGCTCGCCGAGGCTTCGACCACTCGTTCCGATTCGTCCCGGCCAGGCCCGTCCAGCAACTCGCCGAAGGTCAGCAGGCTGCTGATGGTCTCCAACTGGAAGAGCCGGACCGTGTCCGGGTCGACCTCGGACGTGAAGAGCGGTGCGGTGCACAGTTGGGCGACTGCCCGCCGGTACGCGCGATCCGACCGTTCCCCGGCCGCTGATGCGGCCAGCGGGAACAACGACGCCAGCTCGGCCCGGTCGGCACCCCACTCCGCATCGAGCTCGAACGCGAGGAGCGGTGCACGCCACCGCCACAGCGCGAGGACTGCAGCCCGGCGCCGGTGAACCGGCCCCAAGTCCGCCGGCTGCTCGATCTGCGCCACGCCCGTGTACCGTCTCTTCCCGTCCACCGGTCCCCGCCCGGCCCCTTCACCTCGGGACACTGTAGAAGCCGCCGAAGGCCACACGATCGCAGGGACGCCGCCTCGTCCCCGGGCCACCCGGAATTGCCGCCTCAGGGGCCGTTGTCCGCGCCGGAGCGGGGGATCCAGCCGTGGTGGAAGCCGCGGGCCTCGTCGGCGGGCGGCGCGCCGGGCGCAGGCCTGGAGGTCCGCAACGCCATTGACGGCAGTCCCGGTCCTGGTGGCGAACGGGGCCTTGGCGGAGAGGGCACGGTCGCGGGTGCCACAGGCCCGGTCGGGGTCGTGGAAGGCTCGGCGCGTTCGGCCGGGGCCGGGGTGTCGGTGTGGCCTCCTAGCGTGTCCGCATGACCTTTCCCCCGGCCCTCCCCGCCCCACTTCACGCGCTGTTCCCTGCGGGAGTCGCCGACCGCCTCGCGCTCGCCTGCCCGCTCCCTGCGGGCCGTCTCCTCGGCTCGGACGAGGGCGACGACCGCACACCGGTCATGTGGATGAGCGAGGGGCCGGCGCCGGCCGGCCTGTGGGAGTCCCTCCATCGAGAGCGGCACGAATCCGGGCTCTGGCCGCTGCTCCTGGCACCCCTCGGAAATGAGTCGGACTTCCGCCCTTGGGGATCCCAGGAGCTGTATCCGGATCAGATGACCTCCATCGAGGCGCACGACGTCGACGCGCTGCTCCGCGACTGGTGGCAGGGTGTTGCCGAGTGCCGGTCGGACGACCCCGAGGAGGCCGCGGAGCGGCGGGCCGCCACTGCTCCGTTCGGCCCGGCGTGGCCCGGCCGGGCACCGTCGCCCACCCCGGCCTCGGACCCGGGCGTGCATGCGAGCCGTCTGGCCGCGCGTCTGCTGAGCGAACGTCCGACCCTCCGGATCGGGCTGGTCCCGGCCGCCTGCGGCGCGGAGGCGCTGGTGGCGTGCGGGTGGAGCGGTCCGATGAACCACGAGAACGACACCGCCACGATCGCCGCCGTACTGCACGGTTGGGAGCGGCGCTTCGGCGTCCGGGTGGTCGCGGCCGGCTTCGACACCCTCGATCTCGCCGTTGCCGCGCCGCCCACCGATCTCGACGGCGCGCTGCTGGTCGCGGCCGAGCATCTCGCGCTGTGCCCGGACAACATTCTGCAGGGCACCGGTTCGTTGGCCGAGTACGCGGAGCACCTGATCGCGGCGGACACCTGGACGCTCTGGTGGGACTGACCCGACCGGAGACGTGACCGCACCTCAGCACCCGCCCCTGTCACACCTGCGCTGCATCGGTCGGGCGAGCGTCGACAGCTCGGTCCGCCCCGATGCTGCCGACCCCGATCACCTCACCATCGTCGACCCGGCGCTCGGCAAGCCCTCCCGACCGCGGTCCTCGGGCTCCTGTCGGTTCGGGCCCCGGGCTCGCCTCGCCGCAGCTCGACGCGGAAAAGCCACGGTCCCGGCGTCCGTTCAGGCCGACAGTGCCTCGTCGTGGCCGTTTTTGTCCTCGGCGCAGGCTGCGGCCAGGCGGTCGAGGGAGATGTCCAGCGCCGCGGCGAGGGCGGCGACGGTGAAGAAGGCGGGGGTGGGTGCCCGGCCGGTCTCGATCTTGCGGAGGGTCTCGGCGGAGACGCCCGCCGCGGCGGCCACCTCCACCATGCTGCGGTCGCCGCGGGCCCGGCGCAGCAGTGCGCCGAACCGCTCGCCGCGCTCGCGCTCCCACGGGGTCAACGGAGTCCTCACCATGACCGTGATACTAATACCGGTATAAGTATTGGGTCCAACGAGGGTGGGAGTCACGCGCATGGTGGAGATCAAGTCGGACGCGGCGCTGGACGCGATGCGCGAGGCCGGCCGGGTGGTCGGCCTGGCGCTGGAGACCGTCCAGGCGGCCGCGCGTCCGGGCGTGTCGCTGCAGGAGCTCGACGAGGTGGCTCGCGGCGTCCTCGCCGAGGCCGGGGCCCGTTCCCCGTTCCTCGGGTACCGGCCCTCGTTCGCGCCGACGCCCTTCCCGGCGGTGATCTGCACCTCCGTCAACGACGATCGGCATCGCCCGGACCTTCCAGAACATCGTGCTCACCGCGGGCACCGTCGCCGACAACCTGATGCTCGGCCGGCACCGGCTCACC
>NZ_JBEYFP010000135.1:0-12337 GCF_040634455.1 Kitasatospora sp. NPDC007106 | reverse complement strand
GCATCGCGTGGACGTCCGAGTTCCACCTGCGGCGGATGTTCTCCGCGCTCGCCGGGATCCCGCTGTCGGAGTACGTCCGGCGCCGGCGGCTCACCTGGCCTCCGAGCGGCCGCTGATCGTCGCCGGCGGCGGCATCATCAACGCCGACGCCTCCGACCTGCTCGTCGAGTTCGCCGAACTCACCGGCGTCCCGGTGGTCCCGACCCTGATGGGCTGGGGCACCCTCCCGGACGACCACGCGCTGAACGCCGGCATGGTCGGCCTGCAGACCTCGCACCGCTACGGCAACGCGACCTTCCTGGAGTCCGACTTCGTCCTCGGCATCGGCAACCGCTGGGCCAACCGCCACACCGGCAACCTCGACGTCTACACCAAGGGCCGCACCTTCGTGCACGTCGACGTCGAGCCCACCCAGATCGGCCGGATCTTCGCCCCCGACTACGGCATCGCCTCCGACGCCCGCGCCGCCCTGGAGCTCTTCGTCGAGGTCGCCAAGGAGCGCAGCGCCGACGGCACCCTCAAGGACCGCAGCGCCTGGGCCGCCTCCGCGCAGGAGCGCAAGGCGACCCTGCTGCGCCGCACCCACTTCGACGACGTGCCGCTCAAGCCGCAGCGCGTCTACGAGGAGATGAACCGCGCCTTCGGCCCGGAGACCCGGTACGTCACCACCATCGGCCTCTCGCAGATCGCCGGCGCGCAGATGCTGCACGTCTACAAGCCGCGGCACTGGATCAACTGCGGCCAGGCCGGTCCGCTCGGCTGGACGATCCCGGCCGCGCTGGGCGTCGCCACCGCCGACCCGGAGACCCCCGTCGTCGCGCTCTCCGGCGACTACGACTTCCAGTTCATGATCGAGGAGCTGGCGGTCGGCGCCCAGCACCGGATCCCCTACGTCCACGTCCTGGTGAACAATTCGTACCTGGGCCTGATCCGCCAGGCGCAGCGGAACTTCGACATCGACTTCCAGGTCAAGCTGGAGTTCGAGAACCTCAACTCCCCGGAGCTGGGCGTCTACGGCGTCGATCACGTCAAGGTCGCCGAGGGCCTCGGCTGCAAGGCGATCCGGGTCACCGAGCCGGACCAGCTGCTGCCCGCCTTCGAGGAGGCGAAGAAGCTCGCCGCCGAGTTCCGCGTCCCGGTCGTCGTCGAGGCGATCCTGGAGCGGGTCACCAACATCGCGATGAGCGGAACCGACATCGCCAGCGTGGTCGAGTTCGAGGAACTCGCCACCGAGCCCGGCCACGCCCCGACCGCCGTCCGCCCCCTCGCCGTCTGACCCGGCCGGACCCCCCGATCCACCCGCATCACCCTCCGGGACCGCCCGGGCGATCCGATCGCCCGGGCGGTCCTGCCGTGGGCAGGGGCCGGGAGCTGCCTTCAGAGGCGCTCGGACGGTCGGTTCAGGGGGCCCGCGCGTTCCTGAAGTGGTCACCCGAGCAGCGAGGTCAGTCGGGTGGCGAAGGCGCGGGGGTGGGTGAGGTTGCCGTTGTGGCCGCTGGGGAATTCGGCCGGGGTGGTGCCCAGGTGGTCGGCGAGGAGGGCGGCGCAGCGGCGGTCGAAGACCTGGTGCGGGGTGGTGCGTCCGACGGCCGGGACGATCCGGGTCGGGCCGTCGCGCAGGGCGTCGAGGTCGGCGGGGGCGAGGCCGCCGGCGAGGATGGTGTCGATGTCGCGGGTGAGGAAGCCGGCGAAGTTCGCCGCGCGGGCCTCGGTGATCGGTTCGGCGGTGACGTCCGGTTCGGTGTCCTGGTGGTGCGGGTCGATGCCGAGGACGGCGGTGACCCGGCGGACGGCCGCGAGCCAGCCCTCGTCCCGGTAGGTGCGGGTGACGGCGCGCAACTCGCTTTCGGTGGCGGCGCGTTCCGCGGCGGGCAGCAGTTCGGGGACGGCGGGCTCGTGGGCGATCAGCGTGTGCAGCGCCCCGGGGTGGCGCGCGGCCAGGTGGAGCCCGATCGCGGCGCCGAAGCTGCAGCCCAGCATCAGGGCGGGCCGGTCGGTCAGTGCGGTCAGCAGGCGGTGGGCGTCGTCGGCGTGGGTGGCCATCGGTACGGGGCGTGACGGGTCGTCGGGTGTGCTGCGGGAGAGGCCGCGGCGGTCGTAGGTGACGACGGTGAAGTCGTCGACGAGCCGGTCGACCAGGTCGCGGCTGCGGTCGGCGTCCCCCTCGCCGCTCTGGGCGACGAGGAGCAGCGGGCCGTTGCCGCGGACCTGGTGGTGGAGGAGGGCGCCGGGGACGGGGAGCAGGGAGGTGGTGGTCATGGCTGTCACCGTAAAGCATCAGAAGAGATGCATCAAGAGAGATGTATATATCTGCGATGCATCTGCCTGGATGTAGTCTGGGGCGGTGAACGGACTGGAACTCGTCACCCTCGGCCGCACCCTGATGAAGATCGGCGAGCAGGCCATCCCGACCGCGGGGATCGGCCCGCAGTCCACCGGCACCCGTGCCGTGCTGGTCGTCCTCGGCGACATCGTCGAACACCCGGGCAGCGCCGTCGGGGAGATCGCCGCCCGTACCGGTCTGCCGCAGAGCCAGGTCTCCGGCTGCGTCGCCCGGCTCCGCGAGGCCGGGTCGGTCGTCACGGAGGCCGACCCGGCCGACCGGCGCCGCTCCCTCGTCCGCAAGGCCGCCGAGGTCTCCGAGCGTTCGGCCCTGGCCGCCGCCGCACCCGTCGACCCGGCCGTCGCCGCCGCGCTCGGCACCGACGACCCCGCCGCACTGGCCGAGGTGCTCGCCGCCCTCGACGTCCTCGGCCGGTACCTCACCCCCGAGTCCGTCCGGCGGCTGCGGGACGCCGGTCCGGCCGGCCGGGGGTGAGGGCGGCTTCGTTCCGGGCGCGCCTCAGGACGGGTTGGCCTCAGGACGGGTTGTTCGCGTGGGTGAGGGTCTCCCAGGCGGTGAACAGGTTGTCCGTGCCGGCGGGCCGGCGCTGCTCGGTGAGCTTCTGGGTGTTGTCCATGCCGTAGCTCAGGCGGTTGTGCAGGGCGTTGAAGCCGACCTCGGTGACCGGGCCCATGTGCTGGGAGAGGCTGCCGCCGCAGAGCCAGGACGGGACGGTGGTGCCCAGTTCGTACTTGGACTGGAAGCCGAGGGCGTGCCGCAGCCGGTCGGCGACCTCCGGGTAGAGGTCCTGGCCCTGGATGCGGCTGGTCTCGGCGACGTGGGCGATCGCGGACAGGCCGTAGCCGGTGTGGGTGAGGTCGCGGCAGGTTTCCTGGGTGAGGCCGTCGACGAAGGTGGACTGGCCCTGCCAGTACTTCACGATCTCGTCCCGGGTGTCGAGGCCGCTGCCGGGCACCGTCTTCGGCAGGGCGCCGTCGGAGGCGAGGTAGATGTAGGCGGGCACCCGGTTGCGGAAGGTCGCGACCGCCTTGTCGTACACCGTGCGGTCGTTGAGGAAGACGGCGATGCCGATGGTGGCCTCCGTCATGCTCAGCTCCCAGTTGCCGTTGGAGCGTGAGCCGTTGACCACCTTCGGCAGGTAGACGTTGCGCAGCATCGCGCCGAAGCGGTCGACCTTGTCGGCAGGCCAGCCGCCGTAGGTGTAGCGGATGATCTCGGCGGCCCGCGGCCAGGTGGAGGCCGACCAGGCGCTCTGCAGCGGGGCGTTGCTGTTGGTGTGGTCCTTGACCGTGCCGGACCAGGCGTCCATGATCTGGACGGCCTTGGCGGCGTAGCGGGTGTCCCGGGTGATCGACCACTCCAGGGCGAGGGTGTACGCGGCCAGTGCGTCCTCGCGCTCGTCGGTGCAGCCGTAGTCGGGGTTGGAGTACGAGCCGCACTCGACCACCGCGCGGGGCTTGGGGGTCCGGCTCAGCGAGGCGTACTTGCTGGCGTGCATCTGGTCGTAGGCGCTCTTCCACGGCTGCGCCCCGGCCTGCACCTTGGCCCGTACGAAGTCGAGTTGGGACTTGGAGAGCAGCACGCCGGGGTGGGCGAACGCGGTGGGCGCGGCCTCGGCCGGCGCGGGGGAGGTCGCGCTGATGCCGACGGGTATCGCGCAGACGAGCGCGAGCAGCGCGGCGGTCGCGGGAAGCCGGCGGCGGCGGTGGCGGTGGCGACGGTGCATGGGTCCTCCGGTCGGTGGGGGCGACGGGAGCTGGAGTCAACTAGTCCGGCGATGGCCACGTCAAGCCAACTGGAAACTTTCCTGTCAGACATTCCGTCAACTCGTGGCACATGATCACCGGGCAATCGCTCTCCTGTGTTCATGAGTTGACAGGAATTTGGTTCAGACCAGCTTCTTGACGGTGATGAGTCATCAGGAGTTGAATCTGGACCGCCGGCCGGCAGTCGTACATCGCCCATCCGTCCCACCCACCCCCACACCGAAGGCGGATCCGATCATGGCCTGGCCCCCACCCCACCATGCCGCCCGCACGCGCCGGACGGCCGCCGCGCTGCTCTCCGGCGCCCTGGCCGCGACCGGCCTGCTGGCCGGAGCTCCCGGCGCGCACGCGGCAGGCGAAACCGTGAACGTCTGGCTCACGACCACCGACGACGCCGGCGGCCGGCACGTCACCCGCGGGCTCGCCCAGCAGGCGGCGTTCACCTTCAACTCGGGCTCCGGCAGCGGAGGTCAGCTGATCTCGGTCGACGAGTCCACCCGCTACCAGCAGTTCACCGGCGGCGGCGCCTCGTTCACCGACACCGCCGCCTGGCTGATGAACAGCAGCGGCGCCCTGAGCGCGGCCACCCGCGACGCCACCATGCGCAAGCTCTTCTCGCCGACCGAGGGCATCGGGCTGTCGTTCCTGCGCAACCCGATGGGCTCCTCCGACCTGGCCCGCTACGGCTACACCTACGACGACCAGCCCGCGGGCTCGGTCGACCCGGCGCTGAACGGCTTCACGATCGGCCACGACCTGGCCGACGTGCTGCCGCTCACCAAGCAGGCCAAGCAGCTCAACCCGGCCCTCACCACCATGGCCTCGCCGTGGACGGCGCCCGCCTGGATGAAGGACAGCGGCAACCTCAACGGCGGCTGGCTGAAGGCCGAGTACTACGGCGCCTACGCCCAGTACTTCGTGAAGTACCTGCAGGCGTACCAGGCGCAGGGCGTCCCGGTGAACTACGTGACGGTGCAGAACGAGCCCACCTGCTGCGCCGGCTACCCGTCGATGAGCTGGAACGGCTCGGGCCTGGCCTACTTCACCAAGACCAACCTGCTGCCGGCGCTGGCCGGTGCGGGCCTGCCGACCAAGGTCCTGGCCCTGGACTGGAACTGGGACCAGTACAGCGGCTACGCGGCGCCGGTGATGGACGACGCGGCGATCCGCACCCACCCCAACTTCGGCGGCATGGCCTGGCACGGCTACGGCGGCGACGTCTCGGCGCAGACCACCGTGCACAACCAGTACCCGACGGTGGACGCCTTCGACACCGAGCACTCCGGCGGCACCTGGATCGGCAACCAGCAGCAGGAGGACATGCGCAACATCATCGACTACACCCGCAACTGGGGTAGGTCGATGACCAAGTGGAGCCTCGCCGTCGACCAGGACATGGGCCCGCACTACGGCGGCTGCGGCACCTGCACCGGCCTGGTCACGGTGCACAACGGCGACTCCCGCAGCGGCCAGGTGGACTACACGGTCGAGTACTACACCATGGGCCACCTCACCAAGTTCGTGAAGCCGGGCGCCTACCGGATCGCCTCCACCGCCAACTCCGCGGTGCCGAACGTCGCCTGGCAGAACCCGGACGGCTCCAAGGCGCTCATCGCGTACAACGACAGCGGCAGCGCGCAGACCGTCCGGGTGGTCTGGGGCGGCCAGAACTTCAGCTACAGCCTGCCCGCGAAGACCTCCGCCACCTTCACCTGGGCCGGCACCCAGGGCGGGGGCGGCGGCGCGACCGGCCGGATCACCGGCCTGGGCGGCAAGTGCCTGGACGTCGCGGGCGCCAACTCCGCCAACGGCACCGCCGTGCAGCTCTACGACTGCAACGGCACCGGTGCCCAGAACTGGACGGTCGGCACCGACGGGACGGTCCGCGCCCTCGGCAAGTGCCTGGACGTGGCCTCCGGTTCGACCGCGGACGGTGCCAAGACCCAGCTGTACGACTGCAACGGGACGGGTGCCCAGCAGTGGGCGTACAACCCGTCCACGCACGACCTCGTCAATCCGGCGGCGAACAAGTGCCTGGACGTGACGGACAACAGCTCGGCCAACGGTGCGCGGATCCAGATCTGGACCTGCACCGGAGCGGCCAACCAGAAGTGGACGGCCCCGACCTCCTGACGGGCCGGTCGTCCACGGGCACGCGCCCGGTCCTGCCGCAGGGGGCAGGACCGGGCGCGTCGCCGTTGCGTCAGGCGCCGAGCTGCCAGACGGTGCCGTGCCCGGCCAGGGTCGCCACCGCCAGGACGGCGAGGTCGGCGACGCCGAGCGCGATGCCGAGCAGGGCCCGGCCGCGCCGGCCGGTGCCGCGGACCAGGGCGAGCGTGCCGAGCACGATCGCGACCGGGCCGAGCACCAGGTTGAAGAGCAGCAGCCCCGGCAGGGCCAGCAGGAAGGAGGCGACGGCCATCTGGTCGCCGTCGGCGGCGGTGCGGGTGCGGGGTGTGGCGAGCTGTTCCATGGCAGGACTCCGGTGGGAGGTCGAAAGGGTGCCGGGTTGTCAGCGGTGCCGGGCGCGGGCGATCCGCTCGCGGGCGCCGAAGGCGAGCAGCCAGAGCGCGATCGCGGCGGAGGCGGTCAGGAAGACCGGCATGGAGGTGTGGATCGCGGCCCCCGCGAGGAGGCCCATGGCGACGATGACGATCAGAAGGCTCACGGCAGGTGTCCTCTCCCCGGTCGGCGGCCGATTCGGTGTACGACTGTTCGCCGACTTCTCCATCGTACGCGCTTCGGGGCTCGCCAAAGTCGGCAAACGGTTGTTTACTGAATGATGTGAGTCACACCCCCGGGGTCCGCCAGGCCCAGAAGCAGCAGAGCCGCCGCGCCCTCCTCGACGCCGCCCTCGGCCTGCTGGAGCACCAGAACCTCAGCGGCGTCGGCGTCCGCGAGGTGACCCGGGAGGCCGGGCTCTCGCCGGCCGGGTTCTACCGGCACTTCCGCGACCTGTCCGAACTCGCCGTGGTGCTGGTCGAGGAGTCGCTCGCCAGTCTGCACGGGATGATCCGCCGGGTGCTGGCCGAGTCCGGCGACTCCGACCAACTCATCGACCGCTCGGTCGAGTTGATCGCCGACCATGTGCGCGAGCACCCGGCGCACGTCCGCTTCCTGGCGCGCGAGCGGCACGGCGGGGTGCGGGCCGTCCGCGAGGCGATCGCCGCCGAGTTCGAGCGCTTCGCCGACGAGGTGGCGGCCGGTCTCGGCGCCCAGCCGGCCTCGGAGGGCTGGTCCCGGGCGGACGTGCGGATGCTCGCCGAACTCTACGTCGAGCACATGGTGGCGACCGCCGCCGCCTTCCTGGAGGCCGGCCCGGCGGGGGAGGGGCGGATCGCCCGTACCGCCCGCACCCAGCTGCGGCTGATCACCACCGGCCGCCGCCACTGGCTCGACGGGGGCTGAGATCCCGCAGGGGCGCGGAAGGCCGTGCGGTTCCGGGGTGCCCGATCGGTGCGTTCTCCACGTCCGCCTTGCGCGGTTCCGCCCCCAGCCTTCGGCCGGGAGGTGCCCCCAGTGCCCCTGTCCGTGGTCGGCCTTCCCTGTGCCCCCGGGGCGGCCAACAGGTCGCTACTGCCAGAGGTCCTGGCCGTCGCGGCCGCTCGGATCGGCTGTCAGCAGGTCCTCGTGCAGCCCCGCCGCGGGGCGCGCGCGGTCGAGTTCCTCCAGCGTCGTGAAGACGGCCTCGTAGGCGACGGCCCGGGCGAGCAGCGTCAGGTCGTCACGGTCGGCCCCGGCGTCCAGCAGGCGGCGGGCCGCCGGCAGCCGTTCCAGGGCGCCCGGGGCGGCCCAGCCGTCGACGGCGCCGCGCCAGAGCGCCCGGAGCGGGGCGTCGCGGGCGGGCAGCGGCCGGTCGTCCTCGATCTCGTTCATCGCAGCAGGATGCCGCGTGGGCCCGGCTCCGGAGGCTCCTGAGGGGGCAGTTGTTGTAACCGGTAATTCATACAAGCATATTGACTGGACGTCATGAACACGCCAGGTTTGGAGGACCCCCACTCCGAGAGGCCCTCCCATGAAGAAGCCGCTCATCGGCGCGTCCCTGGCCCTGCTGCTCGGCGGCGCCACCGCGCTGGCCGGTGCCGCCCCCGCCGCGGCCGCCACCAAGGGCGCCGCAGCCGTCGCCGTCAACTTCGCCGGCGCCGTGGCGCTCAGCAACTGTTCCGGCTCGGTCGTCCGGCTGCCCGGCTCGGCCGCCACCGACCCCGCGCTGGTGCTCACCAACGGCCACTGCCTGGAGACCGGCATGCCCTCGCCCGGTCAGGTGATCACCAACCGCTCGTCCAGCCGCAGCTTCACCCTGCTCAACTCCTCCGGCGGCAGCCTCGGCACCCTGCGCGCGAACAAGGTCGTCTACAGCACGATGACCGACACCGACGTGACGCTCTACCAGTTGACCAGCACCTACGCCGCCATCCAGTCCCGCTACGGCATCGCCCCGCTCACCCTCTCGGCGAGCCACCCCGCGGCCGGCGCCTCGATCAAGGTGGTCTCCGGGTACTGGAAGAAGATCTACTCCTGCAGCGTGGACGGCTTCGTCTACCGGCTCAAGGAGGGCGGCTGGACCTGGAAGGACTCCGTCCGCTACACCTCCAGCTGCAACACCATCGGCGGCACGTCCGGCTCCCCGGTCGTCGACACCGCCACCGGCCAGGTCGTCGCCGTGAACAACACCGGCAACGAGGACGGCGAGCGGTGCACCGAGAACAACCCGTGCGAGGTCGACCAGAACGGCACGGTGACCGTCCGCAAGGGCATCAACTACGCCGAGGAGACCTACCTCATCCCCGCCTGCTTCGCCGCGGGCAACAAGCTCGACCTGAACCGGTCCGGCTGCGCGCTGCCCAAGCCGTAGCAGGCCGGTCCGCGCCCGCAAGGGCCCGACAGCCAACTGCCGCCCCCTCCCCGAGGGCCGTCCGCCGACCGGCGGGCGGCCCTCGCGGCGTTCCCGGGCGGGCCGGCGTAACCGGCGGCGCCGCCCTTCTCGAAGCAGTGAATCAGTGCTTCAATGCTTGGCATGGCATACCGACGCACCCCCGCCGTCCAGGCCCGGCTCGACGCCCAGCGCGCCGCCGTGCTCCAGGCGGCCGTCGCCCTGCTCGCCGAGCGCGGCTACGCGGGCTGCTCGGTCGCCGCCGTCGCCGAACGCGCCGGGATCGCCACCGGCTCCATGTACCGCCACTTCGCCGGCAAGTCCGACCTCGCCGTCGAACTCTTCCGCACGGTCGTCGGCAGGGAGGTCGCCGCCGTCACCGCGGCCGTCGAACGCGAGTCCACCCCGCAGCGCCGGGTCGCCGCCGTCGTCGAGACCTTCGCCGCCCGCGCGCTCAAGGCCCCCCGCCGCGCCTACGCCCTGCTCGCCGAACCCGCCGACCCGGTCGTCGACGCCGAACGCCTGGTCTTCCGCCGGGCCTTCCGCGACCTCATTGCCGCGCAGATCGCCGACGCCGTCGAGAGCGGCGAACTCCCGCACCAGGACGCCGAACTGACCGCCGCCGCGCTGGTGGGCGCGATCGGCGAGGCCCTCGTCGGCCCGCTCGCCGCCGGCGGCGACCCGGGCGACACCATCCCCGCACTCACCGCCTTCGCGCTGCGCGCCCTCGGCACCCCCGAGGCCGCGCCGCCGCCCCGCACCACCCGCTGAACCCGAAGCCCCGCAGAACCGTTCGAGCACCGAAACCCCGCAGACCCCCCAGACCCCCCAGACCCCCGCCCAGGAGGACGGCATGCCGACGCACGAGGTCACCAACCAGGTCCCCGACCCGTACGGCCACGACGTCGCCGCCGACCCGGCGCTGCTCGCCGCCCTGCACCGGGCCGGCGCCGGCTGGGCCGAGGACGAACTCCACGAACTCGGGCGCCTCGCCGGCTCCGAGGAGGCCGACACCTGGGGCCGCCTCGCCAACGAGAACCCGCCCGTCCTGCGCACCCACGACCGCTACGGCCACCGCGTCGACGAGGTCGAGTTCCACCCGTACTGGCACCGGCTGATGGACACCGCCGTCCGGTACGGCCTGCACGCCGCCCCCTGGGCCGACGACCGCCCCGGCGCGCACACCGCCCGCGCCGCCAAGTTCTACGTCTGGGGCCAGGTCGAGGCCGGCCACACCTGCCCGATCTCCATGACCTACGCCGCGGTGCCCGCCCTGCGCGCCACCCCCGACCTCGCCGAGCGCTACGAACCGCTGCTCTCCGCCCGGGAGTACGACTTCGGGCTGCGCGAGCCCGGTACCAAGCGCGGCCTGATCGCCGGCATGTCGATGACCGAGAAGCAGGGCGGCTCCGACGTCCGCGCCAACACCACCACCGCCGTCCCGCACACCGACGGCAGCTACCGGCTCACCGGCCACAAGTGGTTCACCTCCGCGCCCATGTCGGACGTCTTCCTCACCCTCGCCCAGGCCCCCGGCGGACTCAGCTGCTTCCTGCTGCCCCGGGTGCTGCCCGACGGCAGCCGCAACCCGATCCGCCTCCAGCGGCTCAAGGACAAGCTCGGCAACAAGTCCAACGCCTCCGCCGAGATCGAGTACGAGGGCGCCACCGGCTGGCTCGTCGGCGAGGAGGGCCGCGGCGTCCCCACCATCATCGAGATGGTCAACATGACCCGCCTCGACTGCACGATCGGCGCCGCCTCCGGCATGCGGTACGGCACCGTCCGCGCCCTCCACCACGCCACCCACCGGCGGGCGTTCGGCGCCGCCCTGGTCGACCAGCCGCTGATGCGCAACGTCCTCGCCGACCTCGTCGTCGAGTCCGAGGCCGCGACCGTCGTCGCGATGCGGCTCGCCGCCGCCACCGACGCCGCCCTCGCCGGCGACGAACAGGAGACCCTGCTGCGTCGCCTCGGCCTCGCCGTCTCCAAGTACTGGGTCTGCAAGCGCGGCCCGGCGCACGCCGCCGAGGCGCTCGAATGCCTCGGCGGCAACGGCTACGTCGAGGAGTCCGGCATGCCCCGGCTCTACCGGGAGGCCCCGCTGGTCTCCATCTGGGAGGGCTCCGGCAACGTCGCCGCCCTGGACGCGCTGCGCGCCATGGCCCGCCGCCCCGCCAGCGTCGACGCCTTCCTCGCCGAACTCGACGCCGCCGCGGGCGCCGACCGCCGCCTCGACGCCGCCACCGCCGCCCTGCGCAAGCAACTCGGCGACCTCACCGACCTCGAGTACCGCACCCGCCGGCTGGTCGAGTCGATGGCACTCGCCCTCCAGGGCTCGCTGCTCGTCCGGTACGGCGACCCGGCCGTCGCCGACGCCTTCTGCGCCTCCCGGCTCGGCGGCGACCACGGACTCGCCTTCGGCACCCTGCCCGCCGGCACCGACACCGCCGCGATCCTGGACAGGGCCGTCCGGCGGTGACCGAGACCGACGAAGTCCGCGCCTTCTGGCAGCAGTTGGGGCTGCCCGGCCTCATCGACGTGCACACCCACTTCATGCCCGAGCAGGTGCTCGACAAGGTGTGGGCGTACTTCGACGCGGTCGGGCCGCTCACCGGGCAGCCCTGGCCGATCGCCTACCGGCACGCCGAACAGCAACGCGTCGACACCCTGCGGGAGTTCGGCGTCCGCGCCTTCACCGCCATGCTCTACCCGCACAAACCGGCGATGGCCGCCTGGCTCAACGCCTGGGCCGCCGACTTCGCCGCCCGCACCCCCGACTGCCTGCACACCGCCACCTTCTACCCCGAGGACGGCGCCGCCGGGTACGTCGAAGCGGCGCTCGACCGCGGCGCCCGGGTCTTCAAGGCCCATGTGCAGGTGGGTGCGTACGACCCGGCCGACCCGAGGCTCGACGCCGTCTGGGGCCTGCTCGCCGAGAGCGGCACCCCGGTCGTCACGCACTGCGGCTCCGGCCCCGCCCCCGGCAAGCACACCGGGCCCGGACCGATCGGCGCCGTCCTCGCCCGCCACCCCCGGCTCCACCTGGTGGTCGCGCACATGGGCCTGCCCGAGTACGCCGACTTCCTCGACCTCGCCGACCGCCACCCGAACGTCCACCTCGACACCACCATGGCGTTCACCGACTTCACCGAACGCCTGGCCCCCTTCCCGCCGGGCCTGCGGCCCCGCCTCACCGACCTGCAGGACCGCATCCTGCACGGCACCGACTTCCCCAACATCCCGTACGGGTACGGGCACGCGCTGACCGCCCTGGAGCGGCTGGGCCTGGGGGAGGAGTGGCTGCGGGCGGTGTGCTGGGGGAACGCGGCGCGGTTGTTCGGGGTGGCCGGGGGC
>NZ_JBEYFP010000134.1:0-12553 GCF_040634455.1 Kitasatospora sp. NPDC007106 | reverse complement strand
CGACCGCAAGCTCCGCACCACCCGCGGTCTGGAGCCGCAGGCCCGCACCCGCCGACTGGTCGGCATGCTCGCCCGCCGCGGCTACTCCGAGGGCCTCGCCTTCCGCGTCGTCCGGGAGGCACTGGGGGAGGAGAGTGAAGGCCTCGGCGAGGATTGGTGACGGATCATCAGTCATCGGCATCAACTCTCGATCGCATCTTGACCGTTTCGTAACCTGCGCTTAGCCTCGCAAGCAGTGAGGGATCACTTCGATCACGCTACGGCCTGCCGTGCGCAGGATCGGTCGGAGTCGGTTCCGCGTACCACCCCCCGGTCCCCGGCAGTTCCCTCACCGCCGCACCGACACAGCGCGCAGGCACGGGGAGTGAGGCCGGGATGAGGATCGCGATGGGCACCGGATCGGTCGCCTCCCTGCTGCTGACCGCCGTCCTCTGCCTCGTCCTGGCCCTCACCTGGTTGATGATCCGGCGTCTGCAGGCCGCCCAGCGCCGCGCCGTCGGCGAGGCCGAGCGGGCGCGCACCTGGGCCGAGACCCAGGCCGCCCAGCTGCGCGCCGAACTCGACCGCCGCGAGGAGCGGTTGGCCGAGGAACTGCGCCGGCTGCGCGCCCAGGAGGACGAACTCGACCGCCGCGCCACGGAACTGGACACCACCCGGGCCGAACTCGCCGAGCTGGAGACCGATCGGCGCCGCGCGCTGGAGACCGCCGCCGGGCTGACCGCCGCCCGCGCCCGGGAGGAACTCACTCGCGCCGTCGAGTCGGAGGCCCGCCGGGACGCGGCCGTCACCGTCCGGGAGATCGAGCGCCGGGCCAAGACCGAGGGCGACCAGCGGGCCCGCGAGATCATCGCCGGTTCGATCCAGCGGCTGGCCGCCGAGCAGACCGCCGACACCGTGGTGGCCGCCTTCAAGCTGCCCAACGAGGACATGAAGGGCCGGGTGATCGGCCGCGAGGGCCGCAACATCCGGGCCTTCGAGGCCGTCACCGGGGTCAACCTGATCGTCGACGACACCCCCGAACTCGTCCAGCTCTCCTGCTTCGACCCCGTCCGCCGGGAGGCCGCCCGGCTGACCCTGGAGGCGCTCACCGCCGACGGCCGGATCAACCCGCTGCGGATCGAGGAGGTCCACGAGCGCAGCCGCGCCGAGGTCGAGCGGCTCTGCGTGCGGGCCGGTGAGGACGCCCTGCTCGCCGTCCAACTCGACGGCATGGAGCCGGAGCTCGTCCGGACCCTCGGCACCCTGCGGTACCGGACTTCGTACGGGCAGAACGTGCTCGGGCACCTGGTGGAGTCCGCGCACATCGCCGGCATGATGGCGGCCGAACTCGGCGTCGACCAGGACCTGGTGAAGCGCTCCGCGCTGCTGCACGACATCGGCAAGGCGCTCAGCCACGAACTGCCGGGCAGCCACGCCGCGATCGGCGCGGAGTTCGCCCGCCGGCACGGCGAGTCCGCCGAGGTGGTGCACGCGATCGAGGCCCACCACGGCGAGGTCGACCCCAAGACGGTCGAGGCGGTGCTCACCCAGGCCGCGGACGCCTGCTCCGGCGGCCGCCCCGGTGCCCGCCGGGAGTCGCTGGAGGCGTACGTCCGACGGCTGGAGCGGCTGGAGGAGATCGCCCGCTCGCACGAGGGCGTCTCCAAGGTCTTCGCGATGCAGGCCGGGCGCGAGGTGCGGGTGATGGTCCAGCCCGAGAAGGTCGACGACCTGCGGGCCAAGACCATCGCCCGGGAGGTCGCCCGGCAGGTCCGCGAGGAGCTGACCTACCCGGGGCAGATACGGATCACCGTGGTCCGCGAGAGCCGGGCCACCGAGTTCGCCCGCTGAGCCCTGCGGCGTCCCTGTGCCCTCCCTGCGGCGCGTCAGCGGCGCCCCGCGCCGTCCCGGGCAGCCTTCTCCCGGGCGGCGTCCTCCCGGGCCGCGGTCTTCCGTGACGCCGCATCCGGATCGCGTTCCGGCGTCCGGTCGGCGCCGGCGCCGCCGGCCGGGAGCTGGGCCGGCCCGCCGCGGGCGCCCTCCGCGAGGCTGCGCAGCTCCTCGGCCCGGCAGCCCTGGGTGGTGCCGACCAGGTGCCCGTCCGGGCGCACCAGCAGCACGGTGTGCGGCTCGGCCCCCGGGTACTCCTCGGTGACCAGCACCTCGGCCGGGACGGGCAGCGCCGCGGCCACCTCGGTGAGCCGCGGCATCATCCCGGCGCCCAACCAGTGCCGGGACGACCAGACGGCCGTGCCGGGCGCGACCAGCACCAGCAGGAAGCCCAGCCCGAGCCGGGCGCGCAGCCGGTCCGGCGTGCCCTCGGTGGTGACCACCGCCAGGTCGGGCACCTGCACGCCCGGCGCGGTCGGCGGCAGGTTCTCGGTGAGCGAGGTGGCACGGGCCGCGCGCTGCTCCGGGACCTGCCCGGGCACCCCGGACGGGGCGGCCGGGTAGGCGGGTGCGCCGCCGAAGCGGCCGGTGCCGAGCTGGCCGTCCGCCAGCAGCGGCGCGTGCTTGCGGAACGAGCCGGTGAACATCGACCGCCGGGTCTGCTGCCAGCCGCGCAGCGGCCGCAGCAGCGGCATCGCCTGGTCCACCGCGCGCAGCCGGGCGCCGACGGCGCTGCGCCGCTCGGCCTCGTAGCCGTCCAGCAGCGCCCCGCCGGGCTGCGGCCCGCCGGAGGGGAGGTGCCAGGCCAGGGCGAGCCGCCAGGCCAGGTTGTCGGCGTCGCGGAGCCCGTCGACGAGGTTCTGCATGCCGAGGGCGCCGTGCAGGTGGGCGGCGTCGCCGGCGAGGAAGCAGCGGCCGGAGCGGAACCGGGCGGCGAGCCGCTGCTGGGCGGTGTGGTCGGCGGCCGCGAGCAGCTCGTACGCGGGGAGTTCGCCGCACCAGCCGGTGAGGGCGGCGCGGACCCGGGTGAGCAGGGTGTCGCCGGTGACGATGCCGGGCCAGGTGGCGTGCGGGTCGACCGGTTCGGTCGGGGCGGGGCGGCCCGGGGGCAGCCGCCAGTCGAGGCGCCACAGGCCGTCGGGCAGCGGGCGGGCGGAGGCCTCGCGGTCGCCGCGCCACGGGGGTTCGCGGTGCAGCCGGGCCTCGCCGGGGAAGGGCAGGTCGACGCGGACGGTGGCGACCGCGTGCCGGTCGACGGCGGGCCGGCCGGGGAAGCGGATCTTCAGCAGCTTGCGGACGGTGGAGCGGGCGCCGTCGCAGCCGACCAGGTGGCTGCCGCGCCACCAGGTGGAGGCGCCGTCACGGGTGCCGGTGGTGCGGACGCTGACGCCGTCCCGGTCCTGTTCGAGTTCGACGACGCGGGTGAGCGGCGCCAGCTGGATCAGCGGGGTGGCGGTGACCGCGTCGCGCAGGCCGCGCTGCAGCCGGTGCTGCGCGAGGTGCAGCACCGGCTCCTCGTCGAGCGGGATCCGCAGGACCTCGGCGCGTCGGCGCCAGACCGTGAAGGCGTCCCAGCGGGCCGCGTCGGAGGCGGCCCGGGTGTAGCCGAGGCGTTCGAGCAGGGCGGTGGTGTCGGGGCCGAGGACGACGGTGCGGGGGCTCTCCGGGCAGAGGCCCGCGCCCTCGTCGAGGACGATGCTCGGCACCTCGTGCCGGGCCAGGGCCAGGGCGAGCGACAGCCCGACCGGCCCGGCCCCGACGACGATCACCGGGTCCACGCGGGGACCTCCGGGCGTGCGGGATCAGCATGTGCCGCGGGGGTGGTCCCTGGTGGTGTCACGAAGAGCAATGCAACAGATCGCCTGGGTTGACGTCAAGCAGCAGCAGGTGTGCGCCGGTTCGCGCCGCGTCGGCCGCGCGCCTCGAGCCACTTGGCGAGGCCGGTGAGGGCGAGGCACAGGCCGATGTAGAGCGTGCCGACGACGATCACCACGGGGATGTACGGATAGCCCGTGGAGTTGCTGGCGATCAGCTTGCCCGCGTAGAGCAGTTCGGGGTAGGTGATGACGAAGCCGAGCGAGGTGTCCTTGAGGGTGACCACCAGCTGGCCGATCATCGCCGGGAGCATCGACCGGACCGCCTGCGGCACCAGGATCAGCGCCATGACCTGGGTCTTGCCCATGCCCAGGGCGTAGGCGGCCTCGCCCTGGCCGCGGGGCAGCGCGAGGATGCCGGTGCGCATGATCTCGGCCTGGACGGCGCCGTTGTAGAGGGTGAGCCCGAGGACGAGGGCCGGCATCGGCTCCGAGGGGAACACCGCGTGGTACAGCGCGAAGATCATGATGAGCAGCGGCATGGCGCGGAAGAACTGCACCAGGGCCGAGGACACCGCGCGCACCGGGAGGTGGTCGGAGAGCCGGCCGGCGGCCAGCAGCGCGCCGAGCACGATCGACAGCACACCGGCCAGCGCGAAGACCTTGAGGGTGGCCACCATGCCGTCGAGGATGCGCTGCTGCACGGCCGTGTACTGGAACGGGTCCCACAGCTGGGGGTCGAACTGCCCGGCCGCGTCCAGCTTGGCGTACACGTACCAGCCGAGGCCGGCGATGGCGAGCAGCGACAGGACGCCGAACAGCCGGTAGCGGAGCGTGGCCTTCGGGCCGGGGGTGTCGAAGAGGACGGTCGCGGTGGCGGTGCGGGTGCTCATCGGACCACCGCCAGGCGGCTCTCCAGGAACCGGAACACACCGCCGACGGTGAAGCTGACCAGCAGGTAGGCCAGCGCCACCCAGAAGAAGATCGCGAGGATGGCGTACCCCTTGTCGCTCAGTGTCGCCTGCACGCTGTAGAGCTCGGCGACGCTGAACGCGCCGGCGATCGCCGAGTTCCTCGGGAGGGCGATGAAGATGCTGCTCATCGGCGGCAGCACGGTGCGGGCCGCCTGCGGCAGCACGACGTGGAGGAGGGTCTGGCCGAAGGACATGCCCAGGCTGCGGGCGGCCTCGGCCTGCCCGAAGGGCACCGTGTTGATGCCCGAGCGCAGCACCTCGCAGACGAACGAGCCGGTGTAGGCGCTGAGCGCGATCACCGCGAAGGTGAAGTTGTCGAAGTGCACGTCCAGCCGCGGGAGTCCGAAGATCACCGCGAAGAACAGCAGGGTCAGCGGGGTGTTCCGGAAGGTGTTCACCCACACGGTGCCGAACACCCGCAGCGCCGGGACCGGGGAGACCCGGAAGGCCGCCAGCACGGTGCCGAGCAGCAGCGCGAACAGCGCACTCACCGCGCTGAGCTCGATCGTCTGCAGGAAACCGTCGCGGAAGAGCGCGAAGTTGTCGCCCTCGAACAGTATGCCCACGCCGGCGGCCCTCCTCTCTAGGTCGTTCGGCCGGTCCCGGACCGGATCAGTAGCGCTCGAGCGGCGGCACGGCCGGGGCGGCGGCACCGGACAGGCCGAGCGTCGCGTCGTACGCCTTCTTCCAGTCGCCGTTGTCCTCGTGGGCCTTCAGCGCGTTGTTGATGGCGTCCCGCAGCACCTTGTCGTCGTGGTTCAGGCCCACGCCGTACTTCTCGGCGGAGAAGGTCTTGCCGACGACCTTGAGCTTGCCGGCGTTCTTGGCGCCGAAGCCCTTGAGGATCGCGTCGTCGGTGGTGACCGCGTCGATCTCGCCGGTCAGCAGCTTGTCGACGCACTGGGCGTAGTTGTCGTACTGGACGACCTTCTTGCCCTCGCCGACGTACTTCTGGATCTGGGTCACCGAGGTGGAACCGGTCACCGAGCAGACGTTCTTGCCCGCGACCGACTCCGGGCCGGTGATGGCGGTGTTGTCCTTCTTCACCAGCAGGTCCTGGCCGGCGATGTAGTACGGGCCGGCGAAGGAGACCGAGGCCTTGCGCTTGTCGTTGATGCTGTAGGTGCCGACGTAGTAGTCGATGCCGCCGCCGCTGATCTCCGTCTCGCGGTTGGCGGAGACGACGGTCTTGAAGTCGATCTGGTCGGGCGCGAAGCCCAGGTCGGCCGCGATCATCTTGGCGATCTCGATGTCGAAGCCGGTGCGGGTGTTGGCGGTGACGTCCTCGAAGCCGAGGTACGGCTGGTCCGCCTTGGCACCGATGGTGAGCTTGCCCTTGGCCTTGGCCTTCTTCCACACCGGCGAGGCGTCCAGGTTGGCGGACTTGTTCACGGCGTAGGTGGGCAGGGTCGGCGCGGCGGCGTCGGAGCCGGCCGGCGAGCCGTCCTTGCCGCAGGCGGCGACGGCGGTCAGCGCGAGCACCGACAGGGCGGCGGCGATGGTGCGACGAGTCCTCATGAGGGTTGGCTCTCCTCGGTAGTGGCCACCGGACGACCGGGGGCCGGGCTGGACCTTCCGTGACTGCGGCCGGGCACCCCGTCGGGCCCGGCCGCTCTGGGTCGGCGCGCAGAGGGGCGCCGCGGCGTTCAGTGACTCAGGATCTTGGACAGGAAGTCCTTGGCGCGGTCCGTCCGCGGGGCGGTGAAGAACGCGTCCGGGGTGTTCTCCTCGACGATCCGGCCGTCCGCCATGAACAGCACCCGGTTGGCGGCGGAGCGGGCGAAGCCCATCTCGTGCGTGACCACGACCATCGTCATGCCCTCGGCGGCGAGCTGGCGCATGACCTCCAGCACCTCGGTGACCATCTCCGGGTCGAGCGCGGAGGTCGGCTCGTCGAAGAGCATCACCTTCGGCCGCATCGCCAGCGCCCGGGCGATCGCCACGCGCTGCTGCTGGCCGCCGGAGAGCTGCGCCGGGTACTTGTCCGCCTGGGCGCCCACGCCGACCCGCTCCAGCAGCTCGCGGGCGGTGGCCTCGGCCTGGGCGCGCGCGACACGGCGCACCTTCACCTGGGCCAGGACGACGTTCTCCAGCACCGTCTTGTGCGCGAAGAGGTTGAAGCTCTGGAACACCATGCCGACCTCGGCGCGCAGCCGGGCCAGCTCCTTGCCCTCCGCAGGCAGCGGCCGGCCGTCGATGGTGATGGTGCCCGAGTCGATCGTCTCCAGCCGGTTGATCGTCCGGCAGAGCGTCGACTTGCCGGAGCCGGACGGCCCGATCAGCACCACGACCTCGCCCTGGCGGATGCTCAGGTCGACGTCCTGCAGCACGTGGAGGGCGCCGAAGTGCTTGTTGACGCCGGACAGCACCACCAGCGGAGCGGTTGCGGCCGCGGCATCGGTGACGGCGGTCTCGGTCATCGCGCGGTAGCTCCTCGTCTCTGACCCGGGGTGAACTCCCGCGGGTGGCAGTGCTGGTGGTGCGAAGTGGATCGACCTGGTGCGTCGAACTGGTGCCGGGGGCCGGAGCCGGCGGAGCCCGCAGCCCCCGGTGGGCCGACCATAGGAGGCCCGACGATGCCATGTCAGTCGATCTGAGCGGAACTTGAGGATCACGATCAGGCCACGCACGGCCGCCGGGAGGTCACCCTGCGCACCGGGACGGGTCCGGACGGCTCCGGGTATCGGCTCGGTAACGGCCCGCGGCCGCGGCCCCCGGCGACCGGCCGTGTGCGGTGCGATGGGCCGGGGCGGCGCGTCCGCCCCGCAGACGCCGGTGTCGCCGCCCCCGGGGCGGACGGCACAATACTCCGAACCGCGTGGCCGTACCGGTCGGGCCGCCCACCCGGCACACTGGCCGGACAGGCCACCGCGGCAACGGGAGAAATGGGAGGTACCGGATGCGACTGCTGCTCGTCGAGGACGACGACCGGGTCGCCGCCGCGCTCACCGCTGTCCTGGGCCGGCACGGCTTCCAGGTCAAGCACGCGCGCAGCGGGCACGAGGCGCTGGACGCGCTCGTGCCCGACGGCAACGATCCGTTCCGGGTGGTGCTGCTCGACCTCGGGCTGCCGGACCGGGACGGCTTCGAGGTGTGCAGCCGGATCAGGGCCGGCAGCGGCGTCCCGGTGATCATGGTGACCGCCCGGGCCGACATCCGCTCCCGGATCCACGGCCTCAACCTCGGCGCCGACGACTACATCACCAAGCCCTACGACATGGGCGAGCTGCTCGCCCGGATCCACGCCGTCTCCCGCCGCGGCCTGCCCGCCGCCCCGGCCGGCCCGGCCGAGCAGGCCGGCGGACCGCTCGCCTCCCGCGGCATCGTGATCGACCGCGAGCGCCGCCGGGTCAGCGTGCAGGGCCGCGACGTGCCGCTCACCCGCAAGGAGTTCGACCTGCTGGCGCTGCTCGCGCAGAGCCCCGGCGTGGTCTACCGCCGCGAGCAGATCTTCAGCGAGGTCTGGCGCAGCGGCTGGGAGGGCAACGGCCGCACCCTGGAGGTGCACATCGGCTCGCTGCGCACCAAGCTCGGCCTGCCCGGCCTCGTCGAGGCCGTCCGCGGCGTCGGCTACCGGCTGATCGCCGAGCAGCCCGCGGACGACGCCGACCGGGCCGCACCGACCGGGGCCCCGGGCACCGCCGGCACGGACGCCGCCGGTACGGACAACGCCGGCACCGGCACCGCGGAGCGCTGAGCCCGACGTGCAGAACCGCCTGCTCGGCATCCTGCTCTCCCTGATGGCCTGCGTGCTGGCGGCCCTCGGGCTGCCGCTGGCCGCCGCCGTCGCCGCGGCCGAGCAGAGCCGGGTGGTGGTCGACCGGATCGACGACGCCGCCCGCTTCGCCCAGGACCTGCCGACCCAGGGCCGGGCGGGCTCCGACACCGCCGTCAAGGGCGGCACCGAGCCCGACGCCGGGGACACCACACGGCTGCGCATGCTCGCCCTGGAGGCCTCCCGCTACCACGACCTGTACGGCGCCCGGGTCGGCATCTTCCAGCGGGACGGCAGCTCCGTCGCCGTCGCCCCGGTCGGCTGGACGGTGCCCGAGGAGGGCCCCGGCGCGCAGGCCTTCCAGGAGGCGCTGGACGGGCGGCGCAGCCACAACCCGCCGCAGGTCTGGCCGTGGACCCCGGACCGCACCATCACCGTCGCCCTGCCGGTGGTCCGCGACGGCGACGTGGTCGCCGTGGTGATCACCGAGTCGCCGACCGGCCCGATGCGCGCCCGGGTGCTGCACAGCTGGCTGTGGATCGGCGCCGGCGAGGCGCTCGCCATGATCGTCGCCGTGCTGCTCGCCCTCCGGCTGACCGGCTGGGTGCTGCGGCCCGTCCGCACCCTCGACCGGGCCACCCACGACATCGCCACCGGCCGGCTCAACGCACGGGTCGCCGCCAGCGGCGGCCCGCCGGAGCTGCGCCGCCTCGCCCGCTCCTTCAACGACATGGCCGACCACGTGGTGCTCGCCATCGACCAGCAGCGGGCCTTCGTCGCCGACGCCTCGCACCAGCTGCGCAACCCGCTGGCGGCCCTGCTGCTGCGGGTGGAGCTGCTCGGCCTGGAGCTGCCCGAGCGGCACCAGGGGGAGGTCGGCGCCGTCCGTGAGGAGGGCATCCGGCTGGCCCGGGTGCTGGACGACCTGCTGGGCCTGGCCACCGCCGAGCACGCCCGCCCGGAGCCCGAGCCGGTGGACCTCACCGCGCTGGTGCTCGCCCGGGTCGACGCCTGGCGCCCGGTCGCCGACCAGCGCGGCATCGACCTGGCCTGGGACGGCCCCCCGGTCGCGTACGGGCTGGCCGACCCGATCGGCTTCGGCAGCGCGCTGGACGCGGTGCTGGACAACGCCCTGAAGTTCACCCCGTCGGGGCGCCGGGTGGCCGTCGACACGGTGCTGCGCAAGCGCGAGGTCAGCGTGGCGGTGACCGACTCCGGCCCCGGGCTCACCGAGGAGGAGCTCGGCCGGATCGGCGACCGCTTCTGGCGCAGCCCCCGCCACCAGAACGTGGACGGCTCCGGGCTGGGCCTGTCCATCGCCCGCACCCTGCTGCTCGCGGGCGGCGGCTCGCTGGACTTCGCCCCGGCCGAGCCCGGCGGGCTGACCGTGGTGCTGTCCGTGCCGCGCCGCCGCGACTGAGACCCCGCCCGGCGGCGGCCGTGGCCCTGGTCCTGCGGTCCCTCAGGGCTTGATCGAGGTGTAGTACCGCCGGGCGCCCTCGTGCAGGGGCAGCGGGTCGGTGTAGACGGCGGTGCGCAGGTCCACCAGCTGCGCGGCGTGCACCTGGGAGCCGATGGTGTCCCGGCTGTCGATCACCGCCCGGGTCACCCCCTGCACCAGGTCGGGGTCCACGTCGTCGCGGGTGACCAGCAGGTTCGGCACCGCGACCGTCGGCACCGCGGTGCCGGCCGGCTCGGCCTTCGGGTAGGCGTCCTTGGGGATGGTCGCGGCCCGGTACGCGTCGGTGCCGCCGCCGCCCTCCTGCTGGTGCAGCGCCTCGGCGAGGTCGGCCAGCGGCACGATCCGGATCCGGTAGCGCTCCGACAGGTCGGTGAGCGCGTTGGTCGGCAGGCCGCCGGACCAGAAGAACGCGTCGATCCGGCCGTCCCGCAGCTGGTCCGCCGCGTCGCCGACGCCCAGCAGCGCCGGCCGGACGTCCTTGTCGATGTCCAGGCCGGCCGCGGCCAGCAGCTTGCGGGTGACGAGGTTCACGCCGGACTTCTCCTGGCCCACCCCGACCCGCAGCCCCCGCAGGTCGGCCGTCCGCCGCACCTTGGAGTCGGCGGGCACCACCAGCTGCAGGTAGTCGTCGTAGAGCCGGGCGATCGCCCGCAGGTGCCACTTGGACGGGCTGTTGAAGCCCGCCACCGCGTCCGCCGTCGAGATCGCGAAGTCGTCCCGGCCGGCGGCCACCCGCTCCAGGTTGTCCACCGACCCCTGGGAGTTGTCCAGGCGCATCCGCACCCCGGGCATCGCCGTGGAGACGTAGCCCTGCAGCAGCTGCCCGTAGCGGTCGTACACGCCGCGCTGCACGCCGGTCGAGAAGCCGATCTCGCCCTTCGGGTAGCCGGGCGAGGCGCCGGAGGACAGCCACCACCCGGTGAGGGCGCCCGCCACCAGCAGCAGCACCAGGCCGATCGGCACCGGCCGGCGGCGGGCGGCGCGGCGCACGGCGGCACCGAACCGGGCGGGTATCGAGGACTGGGCCATGCAGGGATACTGCCAGGCCGGACGGCCCGGCGGGAGGGCCGTCCCACTGCCCGTACCCTTGCAGGCGTGGGTATGGAGGAGAGCTTGCGAACTTACAAGGTCGTCACGTACGGCTGCCAGATGAACGTCCACGACTCCGAGCGGCTGTCCGGCCTGCTGGAGGAGGCGGGCTACGCGAAGGCCGCCCAGGACGCCGACCCGGACCTGGTGGTCTTCAACACCTGCGCGGTCCGCGAGAACGCCGACAACAAGCTGTACGGCAACCTGGGCCGGCTGGCCCCCGTCAAGCAGCAGCACGAGGGCATGCAGATCGCCGTCGGCGGCTGCCTCGCCCAGAAGGACCGCGACACCATCGTCCGCAGGGCGCCCTGGGTCGACGTCGTCTTCGGCACCCACAACATCGGCCACCTCCCCGCCCTGCTGGAGCGGGCCCGGGTCGAGGAGCGGGCGCAGGTCGAGATCCTCGAATCGCTGGAGACCTTCCCCTCCACCCTGCCGACCCGCCGCGAGTCCGCCTACGCGGCCTGGGTCGCCATCTCGGTCGGCTGCAACAACACCTGCACCTTCTGCATCGTCCCGGCGCTGCGCGGCAAGGAGGAGGACCGCCGGCCCGGCGACATCCTCGCCGAGGTCGAGGCGCTGGTCGCCGAGGGCGTCGTCGAGGTCACCCTGCTCGGCCAGAACGTCAACTCCTACGGCTCCGACCTGGGCGACCGCGAGGCCTTCTCCAAGCTGCTGCGCGCCTGCGGCGACATCGAGGGCCTGGAGCGGGTCCGCTTCACCTCGCCGCACCCGCGCGACTTCACCGACGACGTGATCGCCGCGATGGCGGAGACGCCGAACGTGATGCACCAGCTGCACATGCCGCTGCAGTCCGGCTCGGACACCGTGCTCAAGGCGATGCGGCGCTCCTACCGGCAGGCGCGCTACCTGGAGATCATCCGCAAGGTCCGCGAGGCCATGCCGGACGCGGCGATCTCCACCGACATCATCGTCGGCTTCCCCGGCGAGACCGACGAGGACTTCGAGCAGACCCTGCACGTCGTCCGCGAGGCCCGCTTCACCAACGCCTTCACCTTCCAGTACTCCAAGCGGCCCGGCACCCCGGCCGCCGAGATGGACGGCCAGATCCCGAAGGCGGTCGTCCAGGAGCGCTACGACCGGCTGATCGCCCTCCAGGAGGAGATCTCCTGGGAGGAGAACAAGAAGCAGGTCGGCCGCCGGCTGGAGATCCTCGTCGCCGAGGGCGAGGGCAAGAAGGACGACCGGACGGACCGGCTCTCCGGCCGCGCCCCCGACAACCGGCTGGTGCACTTCACCCGGCCCGCGGAGGGCGTCCGGCCCGGCGACGTGGTGACCGTCGAGATCACCTACGCCGCCCCGCACCACCTCCTCGCGGAGGGCGCCCCGATCGGCGTCCGGCGCACCCGGGCCGGCGACGCCTGGGAGAAGCGGCAGGCCGCCCCGGCCGCCAAGCCGGCCGGCGTGATGCTCGGCCTCCCGACGATCGGCGCCCCGGTGCCGGCCGCGGCCCCGGCGGGGCCGGGGTGCGGCTGCGACTGACGTTCCCGTCGGGACCCGCGCGGGGGGGGGGCCCCGGCCGGGGCGGTCGCCGCGCCCGGGGTGACCCCCCCCCCCCGCCGGGGGCCCCGGGCCCCGCCCCCCCCCCCCCCCCCCCCCCAAGTGCGCC
>NZ_JBEYFP010000133.1:0-12638 GCF_040634455.1 Kitasatospora sp. NPDC007106 | reverse complement strand
GCCTGGAACTCGCTGCCGGTGACCACCACCCTCGCGCCCAACACCAGCTACTGGTTCGTCTACAACAGCAGCGACGGCCACCGGAAGCGTCGTCAGGGCCGCTGCCGCGCAGGCCCGATGCTCAGCTCCAGGGCGGCCGGCCGGTGCCCTCGGCCCACAGGGCGAGTGCGCGCCGGTCGACCATGCGGATGCCGACCTGGGCGCAGAACGCCGCCGCGGGCTTGGTGAAGGTGCTGGTCGTCACCACGGCGGCCACGTCGCAGCGGTGGACGTCGCGGTAGGTGCCGTTGACCTTCTGCACGTCCTGGGAGCCCACGAACGTCCGGGGGCCGTACCGCTTGGCCTGGATCAGGATCCGCTGGCCGCCCGGTGTGGTCGCCAGGACGTCCGCGGCCAGGTCGCCGGCCCCGCCGACCACCGTCACCCCGGTGCAGCCGTCCCGCCGGCACAGGTCCGCGAGCGCCTGCTCGAACCCCTTCGGGCTCATCCCGAGGAACGCGCCGATGTGCCGCAACTGCGCCGCGCGGGCCTCGAACGCGCGGCGGTCGGCGGCGGCCCGGCGGCGCAGGACGACCACGGCCGTGACCAGGCCGACGGCCAGCAGGCCGAGCACCAGGAACAGGTGGTGGGCCAGCCAGGTCACGAAGGCCGCCACCAGTGCGAGTGCGGCCAGCGCGCTGCCGAAGAGCACCACGGCGTTGTCGCGGGCCTGCCGGGCCCGGCGCGCGGCGCTCCGGCGTCGTCGTACCGGTCTGCGGGCCACGGCGTCCTCCCCCCTCGGACAACCTCGGACAACCTCGGGCAACGGCGTGCCCGTGATCGTAGGAGCGGCCGCAGGCGGGGCGCCGGGGAACGGGCGAACCCCGGCGCCGGGCGGCGCTAGTTGACCGGATCGCGTTGGTCGGTGGCCGAACCACCTGCCCCGACCGGCCGGGTTTCCGGGTCTCCGCCCCCGCCGGCACGGGCTCTGGCATGCTCACCCGGAGTTGTCGGTGCACGACCAGGGGTGGGGCATGCAGTACAGCGTCAGCGCGAGCGTCTTCCTCGCGATCGTCATCCTCGTCCGGCTCCGCCGACAGACGCAGGCCCGCTCGCGCGTCGACGAGACGGTCACCGTGCTCAGCGCGGCCACCCTGGGCATCCTGATCGCCGCCACCCCGCTCGGCCAGGCCGTCCTCCACCTCGTCGGCGCGGCCACCGCCGCCGCCCGCTGACGCCTTCCGCGCACCGCCGGGCGGGTGCGACGCGCCCGACCGGGTCGGTTGTCGAATGCGGGCCGGTGGCCGGGGTAGGTCTGAGGGCGTACGCGCTGCGGCCGCCGACGGAGGCGGCGCACACGCCCCGCCCCGCCGGTCCGGACGGCGGGCGGTGACCAGGAGGTGGAGACGATGGTGCACGCTCGTGCCGGTGAGCCCGCAGGCCCCGAGGACCTGGTGGACGTGGCCCGGCTGGTGACCGCGTACTGGACGCTGCACCCCGACCCGGCGCAGCCCGGCCAGCGGGTGGCGTTCGGCACCTCGGGGCACCGCGGTTCCTCGCTGGACACCGCGTTCAACGAGGACCACATCGCCGCGACCACCCAGGCGATCTGCGAGTACCGGGCGGCGCAGGGCACCACCGGCCCGCTGTTCCTCGGCATCGACACCCATGCGCTCTCCGAGCCGGCCCGGGCCACCGCCCTGGAGGTGCTCGCCGCGAACGGCGTCACCGTGCTGCTCGACAGCGAGGACGGCTACACCCCGACCCCCGCGGTGTCGCACGCGATCCTCGCCCACAACCGGTCCCACCCGGCCGGCCCGCTCGCCGACGGCATCGTGGTCACCCCCTCGCACAACCCGCCGCGCGACGGCGGCTTCAAGTACAACCCGCCGAGCGGCGGCCCGGCCGGCTCCGCCGCCACCGGCTGGATCCAGGACCGCGCCAACGCCCTGATCGAGGCGGGCCTCGCGGGCGTGCGCCGGATCCCGTACGCGCGGGCGCTGGCCGCCGACACCACCGGCCGCCACGACTACGTCGGCGCCTACACCGAGGACCTTCCGCAGGTGCTGGACCTGGACGCGGTGCGGGCCGCCGGCGTGCGGATCGGCGCCGACCCGCTCGGCGGCGCCTCGGTCGCCTACTGGGGCCGGATCGCCGAGACCCACCGCCTCGACCTCACCGTGGTCAACCCGCTCACCGACCCGACCTGGCGGTTCATGACGCTGGACTGGGACGGAAGGATCCGGATGGACTGCTCCTCGCCGTCCGCGATGGCCTCGCTGATCGGCCGCAAGGACGAGTACACCGTCGCCACCGGCAACGACGCCGACGCCGACCGGCACGGCATCGTCACCCCCGACGGCGGCCTGATGAACCCCAACCACTACCTCGCCGTCGCGATCGACTACCTCTACCGGCACCGCGGCGGCTGGGCGGAGACCGCGGCCGTCGGCAAGACCCTGGTGTCCTCCTCGATGATCGACCGGGTGGCCGCAGAGCTGAAGCGCGAGCTGGTCGAGGTGCCGGTCGGCTTCAAGTGGTTCGTCGACGGGCTGCTCGACGGCAGCGTCGCCTTCGGCGGCGAGGAGTCCGCCGGCGCCTCCTTCCTGCGCCGCGACGGTTCGGTCTGGACGACCGACAAGGACGGCATCCTGCTCGCCCTGCTGGCCTCCGAGATCACCGCCGTCACCGGCCGCAGCCCGTCCGAGCTGTACGGCGACCTCACCGCCCGGTTCGGCGACCCCGCCTACGCCCGGGTCGACGCGCCCGCGACCCGCGAGCAGAAGGCCGTCCTGGCGAAGCTCTCGCCCGCCCAGGTCCGCGCCGACCGGCTGGCCGGCGAGCCGGTGACCGCGGTGCTGACCGAGGCGCCCGGCAACGGCGCGGCCGTCGGCGGCCTCAAGGTCTGCACCGAGAACGCCTGGTTCGCGGCCCGTCCCTCCGGCACCGAGGACGTCTACAAGATCTATGCCGAGAGCTTCCACGGCCCCGAGCACCTCGCCCAGGTCCAGGCCGAGGCCCGCGCGGTCGTCGCCGAGGCGCTCGGCGGCACGGACTGACCGCACGGACCGGTCCTGCACCGCCGATGCCCCGACGATCTAGGATCGGTCCATGTCGCTGCCGCACGCCATCCTCACCGCCCTGCTGGAGAAGCCGTCCTCGGGGCTGGAGTTGACGCGCCGCTTCGACAAGTCGATCCGCTACTTCTGGTCCGCCACCCACCAGCAGATCTACCGCGAGCTCGGGCGGCTGGAGAAGGACGGCCTGATCCGCGCCGTCCCCCAGCCGCCCAGCCGCGGCCAGCGCAAGGAGTACGAGGTGCTCCCGGAGGGCCGGGCCGCCCTCACCGACTGGATCGGGCAGCCCCAGGACCCGCGGCCCAACCGCGACCCGCTGCTGCTGCGCCTGCGCGCCGCCGCCGCGGTCGGCACCGGCGCCTCCCTCAAGGACGAGCTGCGCCGCCACCTGGAGCTGCACCAGCAGCAGTTGGCCGAGTACCGGGAGATCGAGCAGCGGGACTTCCCGGCCGAGCGCGCGGACGCCGAGAACCGCCTGCAGCACCTGGTGCTGCAGGCCGGGATCGGCCTGGAGACCCACTGGGTGGAGTGGCTGGAGGCCGCGCTCGCCGAGTTCGGGTGATCCGGCCGGCCGTCAGTGCCCGGTGCGCCGCCACTGACGGAACCGCCACACCAGGCAGGAGCCGATCGACACCCCGACCACCCCGGCGGCGACCGCCAGCCACCGCTGGTTCGCGATGTGGGCGCCGGTGAAGACCATCAGCACCGAGACGGCGAACGGCACCACCAGCACCGCGATCGTCCGCAGCGCGACCAGCATCGCGAGCGGTCGCACCCTGCCCCGGCCGCGGGTCTTCGCCGCCTCGTCCCGCTCGTCCTCGATCAGCCCGAAGAGGATCGACGCCCGGGTCGCCAGCCGCAGCGTCGCCGAGCGGTACGCCACGCCCAGCACCGGCACCCAGACGAACGGCAGCATCAGGCCGACGGCGACCAGCAGCGCCACCGCCGCCCAGCGCAGGTACCGCAGCCGCCCGGCCGCCGCGCTGCTGCCGCCCGGCGAGATCACCCCGAGCACGTACGCCATCCGCTCGACCACGCGCAGCCACTCGCGCAGCGACAGCCTGGGCGCCGGCTCGCCCTCCGCCGGGCCTTCCGCCGAGCCTTCCGCCGAGCCTTCTCCCGCGCCCTCCGCCGGGCCTTCGGGCACGCGCGTCGCCGGCTCGGGCTCCGGCAGCTCGGCGATCGCCCGCCGGGCCTCCTCACGGGTGGGGTAGGCGCCCTGCAGCACCAGCATGTCGACGGCCCGCTCGGGATCGGTGGCCGACCGCCCCGACAGCTCGGCGAGCTCCAGCACCATCCGGCCCTGGGCGAGCAGCGCGGCGCAGAACATCACCGGGATCAGGCCCATGAAGGGCCCGCCGACGAAGGCGCCCTCCGCGATCGCGGTGTGCACGCCCCGCTCGATCACGGTGTGCTTCAGCTGCTCCGGCGGCACCGACCTGCGCATCTTCGCCAGCCGCTCGACCGACTCGCGGCCGAGCCGCTCGACACCGAACAGGGCGGCCCGCTCGGCCATGTGCGTGGGGTCGTGCCGGATCCGTCCGAGCAGGTCGATCGGCGGCCACGGGGCGCGGCCGCGCTCGGGTGCACGGGGCTCGGCACCACCCATCCGAGCTGCCTCCGTCCCGTGCCGCGGCAGGCCTTTCAGGGCTTGTCCGACGATTCCCGCCGCGCGCGCGACGCCGGATCATCTCTCCCAGCCCCGAGGGGGCCGGGAGGTGCCCCCGGCCCGGACGCCCCGCCGCATCGCCCGAGTACGTCCGGTACGAGGCCGATACGGCGGCACGCCCGGCCGGGCGCCCGACGCCGCGCGCCGATGCGACGCGAATCGTCGGACGAACCCTGAGGCCCTCGCCCCCAGTGTGGCCCGCCGCGGCGACGGAGGCTCGCCGTGACCCGGAGCCGCGGCCGCGACGGGTCAGCGGCGGCTCACAGGTGCTGCTCGATGTCCGGGATCACGTCCTGGAAGGTCCGGCCCTGGGTGGGCGCGCCGATCGCGGTCATCTGCCAGCCGCCGTCGGAGCGATGCACCTTCGCCATGATCTGCGCGGTGTGGCTGCCGCCGCCGGTCAGCGTGTAGCGGGCCAGCTCACGGCCGGTGGCGTCGTCGACCAGCCGGCAGAACGCGTTCTGCACGTCCTGGAAGGTCTGGCCGGTGAACGAGTTGACCGTGAAGACGATCTGGTCGACCTTCTTCGGCACGCGGGTGAGGTCCACCGTGATGACCTCGTCGTCCGCGCCCTGCCCCGCGCCGCCGGTCAGGTTGTCGCCGCCGTGCCGCACCGAGCCGTCGGAGCTGGTCAGGTGCTGGAAGTAGACGACGTCCACCGGCGTGCGGCCCGCGAACAGCACCGCCGAGGCGTCCAGGTCGATGTCACGGGCCATCAGCTTGGCGAAGAACCCCTTGCGGGGAGCGGCCTGCCAGCCGAGGCCCATCCGTACGACCTCCAGCGCACCGCCGTCCGGCTTGCCGAGGTCGACCTTCTGGCCCTTGCCCAGGTTCACGCTCATCCGGTCCGCCACCCTTTCGCTGCGTCGACGCCGTGCCGCCGGCCGGCCCGTGCGGCGCCCGCCGACGGGGAGGATCTTCCCGCCGGAGGGCCGGTCGACTCCCGCCGGGCCCGGTCAGATGCCGCCGGCCGGCAGGAGCAGCAGCTGCTCCGGGTCGAAGGGCATCCAGCGCTCCGCGCCGCCGCGGCGCAGCACCCGCACCCGGCACCACGGGCTGCCGTCCGCCGGGCGCCACCAGGCGTTGATCCGGCCGACCGCCCAGCTGCCGTCCTCGAACCGGACCTCGACCGGCTGGTACGCCTGCTCGACCTGCGTCTGCGGCGGCTCCCACACCTTCGCCCGCCCGTCGTCCACCGTCGACCGCCTCCCGTGTCGTTCGCACCCGGCCGTTGGACTCTACAGCCCTGTAGAGCCCCGGTGCGGGCGAACGCGCCGGGTGGCGGGTCGGAAACCGGCCGTCATCGTCACAGCCCCGGGCCCTTGCGCCGGACCGGCGGACCCGCTCAGAGCTCGACCACCGTCACCGTGCTCGCGAAGCCGTTCGCCACGTAGAGCTTGGCGCCGTCCGGGCTCACCGCGACCCCGCGCGGACCGTCCGGCACCGCGACCGTGCCCGCCACCGCCCGCTCGTCGGTGTCCACCACCGACACCAGGTCGAACGGGAAGTGCGCCACGTACAACCGCCCGCCGTCCGGCCCCACCGCCAGGTCGTACGGGCCGCGGGCCACCGGGATCCGGGCCACCACGACGGCCGCCGCACTGCCCTCCATCGACCCGAGCGCCGACACGTCCAGCACGCTCACCGTGCCCGCGAAGCGGTTCGCCGCGTACAGCAGCCCGCCGTCCGGGCTCAGCGCCAGCCCCACCGCGAAGTCCACCCCGGTGATCCGGCCCAGCGGCGCCCCCAGGCCGTCCGTCACCAGGACGGTGTTCTCGCGCGGCGCCGACACCAGCAGCCGCGCCCCGCTCGGCGCCACCACCAGCCCGAACGGACGCTCCTCGAACACCGTCTCGGCCGTCACCGCGCCGCTCTCCGCCGCCACCACCGACACCGCGGAACGGGCCGGGTCCGCGGTGTACAGCCGCTCCCCGTCCGGGCTCACCGCCACCCCGTACAGCGAGGTCCCCACCCGGTGCACCGCCGCGACCTGCCGCCGGGTCGGCTCCAGCGCCGTGAGCGAACCCGTCCGGGCACAGGTCACCCAGACCCGGCTGCCGTCCCGGCTCACCGTCACACCGTGCGGCCCCGCACCGACCGGGATCGTCTCGAAGCCCCGGCCGTCGGCCGGAGCGGCCGGGACGGGACGGGGAACTGCCATGATCTGCTCCGTTGACGAGCCGCGGACACCGGCCCTTCCACTGTCGCCCGCCCCACCGGCCCGGGCAAACCAGCCCCGCTGCCGCCGTCACGGCCCGCGCTGCGCGTCGTGCGCCAGCAGCGCCACGTACAGCGAGGTCAGTTGCTCCAGGTCGTCCAGGTCGATCCCCAGCAGCGCCTCGATGCTCTGCAGCCGCCGGTACATCGCCGGGCGGCTGACGTGCTGTTCCTGCGCCGCCAGCGACTTGTTCCGGCCCGTCCGCAGGTAGGTGCGCAGCACGTCCAGCAGCTCCCGGTGCCCCAGCAGCGGGCCCAGCTCGCGCCCGATGAACGCCTGCAGCTCCGGCTCGTCCCGCAGCAGCCGGACCAGCCCGCGCAGCCGCACGTCCCGCAGCCGCGCCACCGGGCCGGACGGCGGACCGGCCAGCGCCGCGTCCGCCACGTGCACCGCCTCCAGGAAGGAACGCCGCACCTCGTCCAGCACCCGGCAGCCGAAACCCGCACCCAGCACCGACCCCGCCGCGCCCTCCTGCAGCCGCGCCGCCAGCCGGTCCACCTCCGCGTCCGCGTCGCGCTCCGGCGGCACGCTCAGCAGCACCGCGATCGCCCCGTCCGGCCCGACCCGGGCCACCAGCCCCGCCATCGCCTCCTCGGCGAGCGTGCGGCGCACCGCCTCGCACACCACCCGCGACCCGGACGGCGGCCGCAGCACCACCGGTACGAAGGTCCGCCGCTCGGTCGGCAGCCCCGCCGCCCGGAACCGCGGCAGCAACTGCTCGGGCCGGGCCGTGCCCGACGCCAGGTCCGCGAGCAGCGCCTCCGCCGCCTGGTCCTCCCAGCCGCGCTGCCGGCCGCTCACCGGGTCCGCCAGCAGCCGGTGCACCGCCAGCGCCTCCGCCGCCAGCCGGCCGACCACCCGTCCGGTCTCCTCGCCGCCCAGGTGCCCGAACAGCACCAGATGCCCCCACTGCCGGCCGCGCGCCTCCAGCCGCGCCACCACCCAGCCGTCCGGACCCAGCGTCACCGGACCGTTCCCCAGCAGCTCCGCGACCTGCCGCGACACCCGCTCCCAGTCCCGCAGCAGATCGCCCAGCGCACCCGGCTCCCCGGCCGAGGCCAGCACCCGGTGCGCCAGGTTCACCACCACCGCCGGACAGCCCGCGAACCCCGCGACCTCGTCCAGCAGCCGCTGCAGCGGCACCCCCGACAGGTTCAGCGCCGCCAGCGCACCGCCCATCCGGTCCGACAGGTCCAGCGCCGCGTACCGGCCGTGCAGCAGCCGCGCGTGCACCTCCTCCGTCAGCCGCGCGAACGGCGCCGGCCGGTGCAGCACCACCAACGGCACCCCGTACCGCTGCGCCGCCCGCCGCATCGCCTCCGGCGTCGTCGAGAACGCCCGCCCCAGCCCCAGCACCACCGCGGCCGCCCCGGCCCGCCCCATCGACTCCATGTACGCGGCCTGCGCCCGCTCGTCACCGGCCAGCAGCAGACCGGTCGTCAGCACCACCTCATTGCCGGTCAGCATCACCGCGACGTCCGCCGCCTCCGCCACGTGCAGCCAGCGCACCGCCCGGTCCAGCCCCTCCGGGCAGGCGACCACCTCCGCGTCCCACGGCGCGACCAGCTCCAGCGCCAGCACGTCCCGCACGGTCAGGCGGCCGTTCTCCACCAGCTCTCCCCTCGCCAGGACTCCAGCCGGTCGGGGGAGTCTACGCGCAGCACCCCCCCGCCGGGGGCCGGGCCGACACACCCCGTCACTGTGGGACGGCGCACGTTGCCGCCCGTAGCGCCGCCGTGCCAGAGTGCGGCCATGGTCCACCCCACCGTGCCGCAGCCGACCCTCGCGCCCTCCGCCGTCTTCGACTGGCTGGACGAGGCCGCCGACCTCCGCGCCCGCGCCGGCCTCACCCGCACCCTGCGCAGCCGGCCCGCCGACGACCCGGTGCTGGACCTCGCGAGCAACGACTACCTGGGCCTCGTCCACCACCCCGCCGTCACGGGGGCCGCCGCCGAGGCCGCCCGCCGCTGGGGCGGCGGCGCCACCGGCTCCCGCCTGGTCACCGGCACCACCGCGCTGCACACCGAACTCGAGGACGAACTCGCCGAGTTCTGCGGCTTCGAGGCCGCCCTGGTGTTCTCCACCGGGTACGCCGCCAACCTCGCCGCCCTCACCGCGCTCACCGACCCCGACACGCTGATCGTCTCCGACGCGTACAACCACGCCTCGCTGATCGACGGCTGCCGGCTCGCCCGCAGCGACGTCCACCGCGCCCCGCACGCCGACCCGGACGCCGTCCGCGAGGTGCTCGCCACCCGCAGCCACCGCCGGGCCCTGGTCGTCACCGACTCCGTCTTCTCCGTCGACGGCAACGCCGCCCCGCTCGCCGGCCACTGCGCCGCCGCCCGCGCCCACGGTGCCGCGCTGCTCGTCGACGACGCCCACGGACTCGGCGTCCTCGGCGACGGCGGCCGCGGCGCCCTCGCAGCCGCCGGCCTCGCCGGGGCGCCCGACACCGTCGCCACCGTCACCCTCTCCAAGTCGCTGGGCTCCCAGGGCGGCGCCGTCCTCGGCCCCCGCCGCGTCATCCGGCACCTCACCGAGACCGCCCGCACCTTCATCTTCGACACCGGCCTCGCTCCGGCCGCCGTCGGCGCCGCGCTCGGCGCCCTGCGCCTGCTGCGCGCCGAACCGCACCGCGCCGACCGCGCCCGCGAGGTCGCCCACACCCTCGCCGCCCGCCTCACCGCCGCCGGCCTGCACGCCTCCACCCCGGACGCCGCGGTGGTCTCCGTCCGCGCCCCCGGCCCGGAGGCCGCCGTCCAGTGGGCCGCCGACTGCCGCACCGCCGGACTCGCCGTCGGCTGCTTCCGCCCGCCGTCCGTCCCCGACGGCATCTCCCGCCTGCGCCTCACCGCCCGCGGCGACCTGACGGACGCCCAGATCACCGAGGCCGTCCGCATCATCGCCGCCACCGGCCCGGCCTGACGGCCGTTCCGGGGGCGCCGGGGCGGACCTGCTGCGTCCCCGGAACGGCCGTACCGACACACCCCCGCGCGCGCCCGCCGCGGGCCCCCGGTTGGCCATGATGGTGCCTCGCAACCGTCGCCAGCGAGGAGCCCCCGACGTGCCCGAACCCCGTGTCCTCCTGGACGGACTCGTCCTCGGCGAGTCGCCCCGCTGGCACGACGACCGGCTCTGGTTCTGCGACTGGGGAGCCCACGAGCTGATCACCGTCGACGCGACCGGCACCCGCGAGACCGCCGGCCGCGTCGACGCCTTCCCGTTCTGCATCGACCCGCTGCCCGACGGCCGGCTGCTCGTCCTCGCCGGCAGCGACCGCCGGCTGCTGCGCCGCGAGGCCGACGGCACCCTCGTGCCGTACGCCGACCTGCGCCCGCTCTGCGACCGGCCCTGGAACGAGGTCGCCGCCGACGGCCGCGGCAACGCCTACGCCAACTGCATCGGTTTCGACCTGATGTCCGGCGAACCGCCCGCCCCCGGACTGGTCGCCCTCGTCACCCCGGACGGCACCGCCCGCACCGTCGCCGGCGACCTCGGCTTCCCCAACGGCATGGCCGTCACCCCGGACGGCACCACCCTCCTCGTCGCCGAGTCGTACGCCTCCCGGATCACCGCCTTCGACGTCGCCCCCGACGGCAGCCTCACCGGCCGCCGCACCTGGGCCGAGATCGAGGGCTCCGCCCCGGACGGCATCAGCCTCGACGCCGAGGGCGCCCTCTGGTACGCCGACGTGCCGAACCGGCGCTGCGTCAGGGTCCGCGAGGGCGGGGACGTCCTGCAGACCGTCGAGACCGACCGCGGCTGCTTCTCCTGCGCCCTCGGCACCCCCGGCGGCACCCCCACCCTCTACATCACCGCCGCCGAATGGACCGGCACCGCCGGAGCCACCGCCGCCCGCACCGGCCTCCTCCTCACCGCCCCCGCCCCCGCCCCGCCGGCCCCGCGGCCCTGACCGCACACGTCGACCCTCGGTGACCCGGCGCCCTTCGGATCACCGCACACCGGCGGGCCGGTCCGGATCCGCCGCCGAGGTGGATCCAGGCGTTGGCGGCACGGCCGCGGGCGCGGTCCGGAGGTAGGTGCACCCCGGAGTGCACCGGCACCAGCCGTGAAAGCGCAACTCCACTGCGGCGCGGGCCGGGTCGGCCTCGCCACTGACCGCCAACTCCGCCTCCAGGAAGGGAACCAGGGGGGAGGACATCCGCCGGCAGCGGCGGCTCGATCGTGCTCCCCCCGGCAGGCCGCGCACTCCCGACGGCGGCGCGGGCCGGGTCCTCCGGCACACTCTGTCTCCACGGATGTGCCCGGACGACCGTGCCGGGTGCGCGTCCTCCGGAGCAGGAGGGTCCGACCACACCCCGGGGGCGTTCCGCGTGCACACACCTGCCGACTACCTCCACCTGGCGCATGCCTCGAACGACGGGGCGGTTCTGCACGGGCTGGTGCGATGCGACCACTCCTTCGTGTGGCAGGCGCTGGCCGCCAATCCGCACACCCCGCCGGCCGCCCTGCGGGAGCTGGCCGCGGCCCGCCACAGCACCTGGAACGACAACCGGCTGCTCCTCCTGCTGGCCGGGCACCCCGCCGCGGACCGAACCGTCCTGCGAGCCGTCCTGGACGCCACGGCCGCGAAGCTCACGGAGGGCGAACGGCCCTACGCCGCCGTGCTGGCGCTGGCGGGCCGGACCGAACTCGACGTCGCCGAGGTGAGGCGGCTCGGGACGCTGCCGGGGGCTTCCGGCCGTCTGCGCAGCCTGCTCCGGCGACGGCTCGCCGCCCGCGGCTGACACCTCGCCGACCACCCCGGCGCCGCGGCCCACCACTGGAGTCGGCGTCAGGCCCGTGGCGGCGCGGTGTGGACGGCCTCGGCGAGCCAGTCGGCGGTGGCGGGCAGCCAGTCGGGGAGGGCGGTGCCGAGCAGGTGGTTGCCGTGGGGGACGAGCAGGAGTTCGGCGTTCTCGAGCTGACGGGCCAGCAGGTCGGCGTTGGTGACGCCCGGGATCCGGTCGTCGCCGCCCTCGACGACCAGCAGCGGGAGGTCGAGCTCCGCGGTGATCGTGCCGAGGTCGACCCGGTCGGCGAACTCCCGGGCCGCCGCCAGGCCGCCGCAGCGCTGGGCCAGGGTGGCGACGACGAAGGGTACGAGGCCGTCCCAGTCCAGCCGGTACGGGCCGCTGACCAGGGCGGCCGCCCGGACCCGCCGCTCCTGGGCGGCGGCGGCCGCGGCGAACCAGCCGCCCAGGCTCAGCCCGATCACCGCGACGCCGTCCTCGGTGTCGAGGCCCTCTCGGCCGGCCAGGTGGTCCACGGCACGGCCGATCACCTTCCCGTAGTCCGGCTCGAAGGTGCTGGTCGTCGCCAGGACGCCCTGGCCCGGTCCGTCGATCGCGAGGACGGCCGTGCCGCGGGCGAGCAGCGCCTCCGCCACGGCATGGAACTCCTCCTTGCCGGAGTCCAGTCCGGGCACGACCACCACCACCGGCGCCGGCCGCCCGCCCGCCGGGCGCCGGAGCCACCCGGCGAAGCCCTCGCCCTCGACCCGTTCGGCGTCCGGTTCGAGCAGTGCCAGGGCCGAGCGCATCGCCTCGTCCGCAGCCCCGGCCGTCCGGGCGGCCGCCGCCCGGTCCGAGTCGGGGACGAGCCCGCCGACGTGGAACCAGCGGGCCGCCGTCCGGTAGGCCTCGCCCGCCGTCCGGGTCCGGCCCGCGGCCGAGGCGGCCTCCGCGACCGC
>NZ_JBEYFP010000132.1:0-12643 GCF_040634455.1 Kitasatospora sp. NPDC007106 | reverse complement strand
GTGTCCACGCAGCAGCCGGCATACCCGATACGAGGAGTGGGGACTGGCGTTCAGACGTGTCCTCTCCCGAACGGAGGCCGGGCCGACCCGCCGCGGGTCGGGCCGTCCGGCGCCCGGCGGCCCGGCGGGCCGCGCGGGGGGCGGCGTGGGGGCCGCCCGCGGGGTCGCGCCGGGCAGCGGGGTGGCGGTGCGCAGGGCGCCGATCCGGTCGAGCAGCGCCCGCAGCCGACGGACGTCGGCGTGGTGCGGGCCGCGGCGGCGCTCGGTGTCCAGCAGGAGTTCGAGCAGGGTGTGCCAGGCCCCGTCGTGGTCCCCGGCGGCGGTGAGCAGCCGGCCGGTGCGCTCGCGGACCTCCAGCGCCCGGTCGGAGTCGGGCTGCAGGGCCGCGGTGAGCGCCCGGTACTCGGCGAGCGCCTCGCCGGCGCGGCCGAGGCGTTCCAGGCAGTCGGCGGCGCGCTGCCGGTGGTCGAGCGCCGCCGGGTCGTAGGGGCCGCGCTCGGCGGCGGTGGCGGCGGCGAGCACCCGGTACTCGGCGAGCGCCTCCTCGGCGCGCCCCTCCTCCAGCAGGGTGCGGGCGCGGATGGTCCGGACGGTGTGCAGCAGCGGGGCGCCGTCGCCCTGGGCGGCGGCGATCCGGGGCAGCAGTCCGGCGGCGAGGTCGACGACCTCGGTGTGGCGCCGGGCGGCGACCAGGTCGGAGAGCCTGGCGCAGTCGGCGGCGAGGTCCTCGTCCGGCTCGGCGGCCTGCGGCGGGACGGCCGCCATCAGCACGGGGACCGGGTCGGCCGGGGTTGCCGGGGCCGGCAGTGTCAGCCGTGCGGGGGCGGGGGCGGCGGTGCGGGCGGGGGCCGGGTGGTGCGGGTGTCGGAAGGGGCGGGCCGGGTCGGGCAGCGGGCCGTAGGGCGGCTGCGGTCCGGCGGACGGCCCGGGGAGCAGCGGCAGCAGCACCGCGTGGACCTGCTGGGCGTCGGCGGGGCGGTCGGCGGGCTGCTTGGCGAGCAGCGCGAGGACGAGGTGCTCCAGGGCGGCCGGGACGTCGGGGCGCAGCTCGCGCAGCGGGGGCGGCGGCTCGTCCACGTGCCGGCGCAGCACGCCGAGGGCGGTGGGGGCGGTGAACGGGGCGTCGCCGGTGAGCATCTCGTGCAGCAGGCAGCCGAGCGCGTAGAGGTCGCTGCGGGGGTCGACGCCGGCGGCGAGGGCCTGCTCGGGGGCCATGTAGGCGGGGCTGCCGATCGGGGTGCCGGTGAGGGTGAGCCGGGTGGCGTCCGGGTCGAGGGCGGTGGCGATGCCGAGGTCCAGCAGGACGGTCCGGCCGTCCGGACGGAGCATCACGTTGCTGGGCTTCAGGTCGCGGTGGACGACCGGCACGGCGTGCACGGCGGCGAGCGCGGAGCAGAGCTGGGCGGCGGTGGCGACGGCGCGGTCGACGGTCAGCGGGCCGTCCTCGGCGAGCAGGTCGGCGAGGCTGACGCCGGGCACCTGCTGCATGACGAGGTAGAGCTCGCCGCCGTCGGTGCCGGCGTCGAAGACGGTGACCAGCCCGGGGTGGTCGAGGGCGGCGCTGATCCGGCTCTCCCGCAGGAAGCGGCGGCGCAGTTCGTCGCCGCGGCTGCGGGTGGCGTCCTCGGGGCCGAGCAGGTCGGTGCGGAGCAGCTTGACGGCGACCCGGCGGTCGAGCCGTTGGTCGTGGCTGGCCCAGACCTGGCCCATGCCGCCGTGGCCGATCTTCTCGGTGAGCCGGTAGCGGCCGTCGACGACCCGCGCTCCGGTCACGGCCGGCCGTCCCCGGCCTGCCGGCGCAGCAGTTCACCGAGCTGCTGCAGGTCGTCGCTGCCGGGGGCGGCCCGGACGGTGGGCGGGTGCGGGGCGGGCGCGGTCTGCTGCGGCTGGTAGGGCGGCTGGTGCTGTTGCGGCTGCGGCTGGTGCTGCTGCGGCTGGTAGTACGCCGGGGCCTGCTGGACCGGACCCGTCCGGGTGGGGGCGCCGGGCGGGTAGGGGCTCGGCAGCAGGAGTCCCTGTGGCGGCCACGGGGTGGGGGCGGCGTCCTTCCCGCGGCCCCAGATCGCCGCACTGTCCATGATCAGGAAGTGGGCGGGCGCGCCGATCCAGAGCACGATCGCGGTCAGCCCGGTCACGTCGGCGTACCAGGTGCCGGTGGTCTCCTTCGGCGAGAGGCCGAGGACGACGTACATGGTCAGCTGGACGAGCCCGAAGAACACCGCGCCGAGCACGTCCACGGCCCGGCGGCGGCGCGCGGCGAGCAGGACCGACGGCGTCATGCCGAGCAGACCGAAGGTCAGCAGCGGCACCAGGCAGACGAGGATCCTGTGGAGCAGGCTGAACGGGCCGCCGGCGCTGGGCGCTGGCTGCCCGTACAGGGGGCCGGACATGGGCGCTCCTGTGCGGGGTCGAGGGTGTGTCGCACACCGTACCGTCACACCGCCCGACCCAGCAGGGCCTTTCCGCCCCGTGGCGCACCCGCCCCGCCCGACGTACGGTCAGGCCCGCCCGGACGGGCGCTACCGCTCCGTCAGACCGCCTGCGGCCAGGCCGTCGGTGAGCCCCTGGGCGAGGCTGCGGCCGAGGGCGGCGGCCCGGTCGAGGGCGGCCTCGAAGTCAGCGATCCGGCGGAAGGCCGCGCCGAGTGCGCGCTGGCGCTCGGGCGGGACCCTCGGCAGCTCCACCCGGCGGACGTCCAGCCGGGTGGTGGTGGAGGCGTAGCTGCTGGCCCGGCGGGCGCTGCCGGTGGCCCGCAGCACGCCCGCCAGGAAGTCCGGGTCGAGCTGGGCCGGGTCGGGGCGCAGCAGGTGCAGGCGGGGCCCGAGGGCGACGCCGTCCAGCGGGTCGCCGGCCCGCACCACCCGGGCGGTGCCGCCGCCGAGGGCGGGGACGAGGACGTCGCCGGGGCGGGTGGTGAGCGGGGTGCCGCCGGCCGGCGCGGTGGCGGTGGGGGCGGCGCCGGTGAGCAGGTCCTGGTCGGTGAGGACGGGGATGCCGGGCGGGCCGTCGCCGGACGCGGCCGGCAGCACGCCCTGGCCGCTGGAGTGCACCTCCAGGGCGCCGGCACGGGCGAGTTCGCCGACGGTCACCAGCGGCGCGGCGGCGGGTGACGGGGTGTCGGAGACGGCGGGCAGGGCGGCCGCCGGGTCGGCCGGGCCGGCCAGCAGCTCCGCGAGCCGGGCCTGCAGGTGGTGCAGGGCGGCCGCGCCGCCGTCCGGGGCCGCGGCGGGCAGGTGGCGGGCCGGCGAGAGGTCGGTCTCGTCGTCGAGCAGGTCGAGGGCGGGCGCCGCGCTGTGGACACCGGGCCGGTCGGCGGGCAGCGGTGCGCCGGTGCGGGCGGCGGCGTCGAAGGCCCGCCAGGTGTCGAGGACGGTGCGGTGCAGGGCGGGCCAGTCGACCCGGTCGCGGCCGCCCTCGGCGGCGGGGTGGGCCGCGGCGGCGTCGAGCAGCAGGACGCGGCGGAAGTCGTCGCCCGGGCGGGGGCCGCGCAGCAGCCACAGGTGCAGCGGGACGCCGTACGGCGGGGCGGTGCCGGCGGGCAGGGCGACGACGGCGCGCAGCGCGCCGGAGCGGACGAGTTCGGCGCGGATCCGGCGGCCGGCCCGGCGGGAGGCGACGGTGGGCGGCAGCAGCAGGGCGGCGAGTCCGCCGGGGCGGGTGTGCGCGAGGCAGTGCAGCACCCAGGCGAGTTCGGACTCGCCGCGCGGCGGGACGAGCCCGCCGGGCCAGCGGGAGTCGTACTGGAGCTCGTCGTGGCCCCAGTCGCGCTCGTTGTAGGGCGGCTGGCAGAGCACGGCGTCGGCGGCGAGGCCGGGGTGGGCGTCGGCCCGGAGCGAGTCGCCGGGGCGGAGGTCGAGGGCGAGCGGGCCCGGCGTGCCGGGCGGGGTGTGGAGGGCGAGCCGCAGCAGGGCGAGGGCGGTGTGCACCGGGTCGAGGTCCTGGCCTCGGCGGTCGGCGCCGGGGCCGGCGGCGAGCAGCAGGGCGCCGAGTCCGCAGGCCGGGTCGAGGACGGTGTGCGGGGTGCCGCCCGCGTCGAGGGGACCGTCCGGGTCGGCCGGGGCGGCCAGCTCGGCCAGCAGCGCGGCGGCCTCGGGCGGGGTGGCGGTGCTCGGCCGGGCGGCGGCCTCGCCGTGCCGGGCGAGCAGGTGCTCGTACGCGCCGGTGGGGCCGTGCTCGGCGGCGAGCCGTTCGAGCATCCGGACGAGGTCGAGGTAGGTGGCGCCGGCCAGCCGGGGCAGGGCGAGGAGAGCGGCGCCGTCCGGGCCGAGCGCGGTCTGCGCGGTGTGCTGCAGCAGGCGGGGCAGTGCGGTGGCGAGCCGGGTGTCGGGCTCCTCGCGCAGGGCCTGCCAGCCGGCGGGGTCGCGGTGCAGTTGCAGCAGCAGGGCGCCGGCGGCGATCAGGGGCGCGGCCGGGTGGCCGTCCGGGTCGCGGAGGGTCTCCAGCTGCTGCCGGACGCGTTCCAGCAGGGGCAGTTCGGCGATCTTGCCCTGGCTGCGGAGCCAGTGCTCCACCTCGTCGAGGCGGAAGGTCGGGCTGGTGTCGGTGCCGCCGGCGGGCTGCGGGAAGTCGGGGTGGCGGCGGCGCCAGTTGCTCACGGCGGCCCGTCCGACCCCGGCCAGGCGGGCGATCTCGACGGCGGTCACCTCGGGACGGTCCGGCATCGGGGCTCCTCGGTCGGGCGGCGGGCGGGGCCGGAGGAGGCGGTGCTGCCGTCCACGGCGCGCGTGTGACCGCCCAGCATAGCCATGCGTTAACCCGCCATCGTTCACACGTGAACAGAGGTGTTTCATGAATCGCCGTTGACAGCGTTCACAGCTCATGGTGTGATCTGGTCATCGCCGAAACGGCCCGCAGCCGCGGCGAATCAACCAGCCACCGTTGGGAGTTCACGCCATGAACCGCAGCACCGCCCGCCGCTCCGCCGCCGCCCTGCTCGCCGCCTCGCTGGTCGCGCTGGGCGCCACCGCCTGCAACACCGGCGACTCCTCGGTCTCCACCGAGGCCAAGAAGCCCGCCGCCGGCGCACCGGCCTCCGCCGGCGGCGCCGCCAAGCCCGCCGCCGCGGCGCCCGCCAAGGTCGGCGACACCATCGCGCTCAAGGGCTTCGAGAAGACCACCACCGCCGACGTCACCGTGGTCAAGGTGGTCGACAACGCCGAGGGCGAGGACGAGTTCAGCAAGCCCGCCGACGGCAAGCGCTTCGTCTCCGTCCAGTTCCGGATCAAGCCCACCGGCAAGGCCTACAGCGACGCCCCCGCCAACAGCGCCAAGCTGCTGGACGCCCAGGGCCAGTCCTTCACCACCAGCCTCTACGACACCAAGGCCGGCCAGGGCTTCTCCGGCTCGGTGAACATCGCCCCCGGCGAGAGCGGCCTCGGCTTCCTGACCTTCGAGGTGCCCAAGGACGCCGTCCTCGACAAGGTCCAGTTCACCCTGGACAGCGGCATGGCCGACCAGACCGGCCAGTGGAAGCTCGCCTGACCGGGTCACATCCCGGTCCTGATCCTGCGACAGTTCGCCGACGAGGCACCGCTCCGGCCTCGCGTTGCCACCCCGCCCCGTCAGGATCGGGACCGCATGTGCCGTCGCCGGCGGCACGGCGGCAAAGGGGGAACTGTGAACGACATCCACGTCCGCACCGGGACACCGCGGGATTCGGCGGCCGCCGACCGGGCCCCGGCGGAGCGGTGAGGCATCGCCTCCCGCATGGCGAGCCGTCACGCACCGCCGTTGCGGACCCGAGCCCGCGGCCCCCTTCTGCTGATGCTCGCGGGCTGGGCCTGCACCGTCCCCGCGTTCACGTCGGACAGCGCCGTACGGGCCGTGGTCTCCCGGTGCCACGACAGCCCGGGAGCCCCGTGGTACGTGCTGCCGCTGGCCTGGACGGCACTCGCCGCGGGCGCCACCGCCGCCCTCTGGGGCGGATGGCTGCTGGCGGTGGTCTTCCGTGCCCGTTCCCACCCGGTGGGTGCCGGGCACGCCCTGCTCTGCGCGATGCTGCCGCTGGCCGTGGCCGGCGTGCTGTTCCAGGCGGAGGGCGTCCGCACGGCCGACCTGCGGACCGGCCACCAGGACAGCGCCTGCTCCGGTCTCGGGCGACCGGCTCCGCCGGCCCTGTGACGGAGCCGAAGGCCAGGGTCCTGAAGGTGCGCGACGTTCCCGTCGCACCGGACGGGGGCCGACCCATGACGCACACCGCAACCGCCGAGCGCTCCCGAAGGTGGAACCGCCTGGCGGTCCTGCTCACCGCCTCTGTCCTGCTGGGGCTCGCCTGCTCGCTCTGCGCCGAGGCCGCGGACCGCCGGTTCGTGACTGCGCCACTGGCGGCGTGCCTCGACAGCCCCGGGCTGCCCGCTGCCGCGCTGGCTGCCGCCTGGGCCGGGGTGGTGCTCGGCGGCGGCGCCCTCGCCGTCATCCCGGTCCTGCTGCGGACGGGCACCCGGGGTCTGCCGGGCGAACAGCCCCTGCTGGTACCGCTGCTGCAGACGATGGTCACCGTCGGGGTGCTGTGCCTCGCCGCCGAGGCGATGACGCTGCACGCTCTCCTCCCCCACATCGGCCCGCACCACGCGAGGTGCCTGTGACCGCGGCCGCCCGCACCGGCCGCCTTGCCGACCGCCGGTACGGACAGCGGCGCGCGCTGCACACGGTCCTCGTCCTCGTGGCGGCCGGGCTCGTCTGCTCCCTGCACCTCGCCGCCCAGCGCATCGGCCACCGCGCGGTGGCGGCGTGCGACCCCGACCCTGGAATCCCCGTCACGGCCCGGGTCGTCGGCCTGGCCGGCCTGCCGGCGGGCGCCGCCGCCCTCGCACTGTGCCACCACCTGGTGGCGGCCGGGAGGCTGCCGGAGGCAGCACGGAGCCGACGCGCGGCGATCGGGCTGCGGGTACTGCTCGGCCTCTCCGCGGTGTACGTCGCGGTCGAGGTGGTACAGCTCCACCTGGCCGCGCCGCACTTCCTCTCGCGACCGCCGCTCGGCCCGTGCGACCTGCCGTGATCGCGGACGGACCGGCCCGCCGGGGCCGGCCGGTCCGTCCGCGGCGGGGCGTCAGCGCTTCGCGCCCGCCAGGTCGTCGAACATGGTGGTGAGGAACTCCGTGCTCCAGGCGAGGAGTTCACGGCCGAGCAGCGGCTTGCCGCCGATCCGGCCGCCGCTCACCGGCCGCGGCACCAGCAGCTGCGAGGTGGTCGCCTTGATCTGGGTGCGCGGGTAGAGCCGGTTCAGCCGCAGCTGCTGCGATTCGCGCAGTTCCACCGGCCCGAAGCGGACGAAGTTGCCCTGCAGGGTGATGTCGGCGATGCCGCACCGCCGGGCGTACAACCTGAGGCCCGCCACCATCAGCAGGTTCTCCACCGGCTCCGGCAGCTTGCCGTAGCGGTCGGTGAGCTCCTCCCGGACGTGGACGATGTCCTCCTCCGAGTTGACCGCCGCGATCGAGCGGTAGGCCTGCAGCCGCAGGCGCTCGCCGGGGGCGTAGTCGTGCGGCACGTGGGCGTCGACCGGCAGCTCGATCTTCACCTCCAGCGGCTCCTCCTCCGGCTCGCCGCCGCTCTCCAGCGACTCCCGGAACTCCGCCACCGCCTCGCCGACCATCCGCATGTAGAGGTCGAAGCCGACGCCGGCGATGTGGCCGGACTGCTCGCCGCCGAGCAGGTTGCCGGCGCCGCGGATCTCCAGGTCCTTCATGGCGACGTACATGCCGGCGCCCATCTCGGTGTGCTGGGCGATGGTGGCGAGCCGCTCGTGGGCGGTCTCGGTGAGCGGCTTCTCCGGCGGGTACAGCATGTAGGCGTAGCCGCGCTCCCGGCCGCGGCCGACGCGGCCGCGCAGCTGGTGCAGCTGGGAGAGGCCGAAGGTGTCGCCGCGCTCCACGATCAGGGTGTTGGCGTTGGAGATGTCGATGCCGGACTCGACGATCGTCGTCGACACCAGGACGTCGAACTCCTTCTCCCAGAAGTCGACGACGACCTTCTCCAGCTGGGTCTCGCCCATCTGTCCGTGCGCGGTGGCGACCCGCGCCTCGGGGACGAGGTCCTTCAGCCGGGCGGCCGCCTTGTCGATCGACTCGACCCGGTTGTGGATGTAGAACACCTGGCCCTCGCGCAGGAGTTCACGACGGACGGCGGCGGCGATCTGCTTCTCGTCGTACGGGCCGACGAAGGTCAGCACCGGGTGCCGCTCCTCCGGCGGGGTGGTGATGGTGGACATCTCGCGGATGCCGGTGACGGCCATCTCCAGGGTGCGCGGGATCGGCGTGGCCGACATGGTCAGCACGTCCACGTTGGCCCGGAGCTTCTTCAGCTGCTCCTTGTGCTCGACGCCGAAGCGCTGCTCCTCGTCGACGATGACCAGGCCGAGGTCCTTGAAGCGGGTCTCCGAGGAGAACAGCCGGTGGGTGCCGATGACCACGTCCACCGAGCCCTCGTAGAGGCCCTCCAGGACGGCCTTCGCCTCGCTGTCGGTCTGGAACCGGGAGAGCGCCTTCACGTTCACCGGGAAGTTGGCGTACCGCTCGGCGAAGGTCGAGAAGTGCTGCTGGACGAGCAGGGTGGTCGGCACCAGCACCGCGACCTGCTTGCCGTCCTGCACCGCCTTGAAGGCCGCGCGCACCGCGATCTCGGTCTTGCCGTAGCCGACGTCGCCGCAGATCAGCCGGTCCATCGGGACGGACTTCTCCATGTCGGCCTTGACCTCGCCGATGGTGGTCAGCTGGTCCGGGGTCTCCGCGTACGGGAAGGCGTCCTCCAGTTCGCGCTGCCACGGGGTGTCCGGGCCGAAGGCGTGGCCGGGGGCCGCCATCCGGGCCGAGTACAGCTTGATCAGGTCGGCGGCGATCTCCCTGACCGCCTTCTTGGCGCGCTGCTTGGTCTTCGCCCAGTCCGCGCCGCCGAGCCGGTGCAGGGTCGGTGCCTCGCCGCCGACGTACTTGGTGACCTGGTCGAGCTGGTCGGACGGCACGAACAGCCGGTCGCCGGGGTGGCCGCGCTTGGCGGGCGCGTACTCCAGCACCAGGTACTCGCGGGTGGCGCCCTGCACGGTGCGCTGCACCATCTCCACGTACTTGCCGACGCCGTGCTGCTCGTGCACCACGAAGTCGCCGGCGGTCAGCGCGAGCGGGTCGATGGCGTTGCGGCGCCGGGACGGCATCCGGCGCATGTCCTTGGTGGAGGAGCGCTGCCCGGACAGGTCGGTCTCGGTGACGACGGTGAGCTTCAGCGCCTCGTCGACGAAGCCGTGCTCGATCGAGCCGCAGGAGACGTACACGACGTCGCGGGTCGGCGCCTCGGCGAGGTCGGCGACCAGCCGGGCCGGGATGCCCTCGCCGGAGAGCACCTCGGCGAGCCGGGAGGCCGGGCCGTGGCCCTCCGTCACCATGACGACCCGCCAGTCGGCGTTCAGCCGCTCCTTGGCGTCGGCGATGGCCCGGGCGGTGTCGCCGCGGTACGCCTCGACGGCGTGCATCCCCAGCGTCAGGGTGTCCGCGTCGAACTCGAGGATGCCGCTGACCGTGGAGTCGCTGGTGGCGAACGGGCTGACCGACCACCACGGCAGCCCGATCTCCGCGGCGTGCTCGCGGACGTCCGCCAGGGACCACAGCGAGGCCGCCGAGACGTCGATCTCCTCGACGTCGATCGGCCGGTCGCCGCCGGAGGCCGCGGCCACCCAGGACGCCTGCAGGAACTCGTGGCTGGTCGCGACCAGGTCGGCCGCCCGGGTGCGGACCCGCTCCGGGTCGCAGACCACCGCGATCGAGCCCTTGGGCAGCACGTCCAGCAGCAGTTCCATGTCGTCCACCAGGACGGGCGCGAGCGACTCCATGCCCTCGACCGCGATGCCCTCGGCGATCTTGTCCAGGATCTCCACCAGCCCCGGTTGCCGGACGGCCAGCTCGGCGGCCCGTGCCCGCACCTCGTCGGTCAGCAGCAGCTCACGGCAGGGCGGGGCCCACAGCCCGTGCTCGGCGATCTCCAGCGAGCGCTGGTCGGCCACCTTGAAGTAGCGGATCTCCTCGACGTCGTCGCCCCAGAACTCCACCCGCAGCGGGTGTTCCTCGGTCGGCGGGAAGACGTCCAGGATGCCGCCGCGCACCGCGAACTCGCCGCGCTTCTCGACCAGTTCCACCCGGGCGTAGGCGGCCGCGGCCAGCCGGTGCGCGACGGCGTCCAGGTCGTGCTGCTCGCCGCGCTGCAGCGCCACCGGCTCCAGCTCGGCCAGCCCCTTCACCTGCGGCTGCAGCACCGAGCGGACGGGCGCCACGATCACCTGCACCGGCCCGGCCGCCGCGTCGTCGGCCCGCGGGTGGACGATCCGGCGCAGCACCGCGAGGCGGCGGCCGACGGTGTCCGAGCGCGGGGAGAGCCGCTCGTGCGGCAGGGTCTCCCAGGCCGGGAACTCTGCGACGGCGTCGGCGGGCAGCAGCGAGCGCAGGCTGGCCGCGAGGTCCTCGGCCTCCCGGCCGGTGGCGGTGACGGCGAGCACCGGACGGCCGCTCTCGCCGGCCTTCGCGGCCAGCGAGCGGGCCAGCGCGGCGACGGCGAACGGCCGCGCGGCCGGCGGTCCGACGAGGTCGAGGTGCTGCCTGTGGCCCGTGGCCGCCGCTTCGATCGCCTCGGCGAGGGCGGCGTCCCGAACGACGACATCGAGCAGTCCGGACAGGCTCATGCTTGTTGGCTCCACGGCTGGAGGGCCCGGCGCCGAGCGGTCGGCCGGGCAACGCGAACGGCCCGGCACGCGGAACGCCCCGGGGGTGTCCAGCCTACGCCGCGCCGCCCCCGGACACCCCGTGCACCGGGCGGGGCGGACGGCACACAGCAGGGCAGAACGTCAAGAACTCGACATACTCCTGTCACTGCCCGTCCATGGACGCCGCGCAGGATGGTTCACGTGCCCGCCGCACCCAACCGTGGGGGATGGCTGCAGCGGCGCCGTCGCAGCCCGATGGGGGTCGGGAGTGCGAAGGCCGGACGGCCCTGGGTGGGGGCGGCCGGCAGATGTGGAGGCCCGGGCGGCCCCTTCGCGGGGGCGCCCGGGCCTCGCCCTTTCCCGTGGTGCGCGCCCTGCCCGTCCGGGGCCGGTACGCGCCCCTTCCTGCCCCCGGCCCGCCCGGAGAGGCGCACGGCAATGTTCCGAATGCTCCCTTTGCGCCCCTTTTTTCACGATATGCGCATGACAGCAGGGGGAACCCTCCCGGCGTCGGCAGGGCGCCCGTACTCCCGGAGCGAGCCCCCAGGTCTCCGGTGACGGCACGGCGTCCGGCCGGCCCCCTCCGCACGCAACCCACCCGAACATGCGAACAGGAGCCAAGCCATGGCCGGCGACCTGAACATCCACGAACTCGCCGTGATGGACGCCCGTGAGGCGCCCCCGGCACCCCCCGATCCGCAGACCGCCCTCCCCGAGGCGACCCCGGTGCTGCACCGCTACGGCCGCGTCAACGTCGTCCAGCCCACCGGCGGGAGCAACGGCGCCACCGAGGTCCCGGACGACGAGCTGCCGCTGATGACCCAGGTGGAGGCACTGGGCGTCAAGGCGCTGAGACTGCGCGAGACCCCGACCTATCGCGCGGTGAAGCGGGCCCGCCCGCGCGACGGCGAGCTCTGGACCTCCCTCGGATCCTGCACCACCGTCGTCCCCACCCCCGAGGTCGACCTCGGCGCCCCCGGCTTCGCCGGTGCCCCGGCACCCGCCCCCACCAGCTCCTACCTGGAGGGCAGCGTCGCCGTCGGCATCGTGATCGTCGAGGGGCCGACGGCCGACCTGCAGTTCACCGAGGCCGAGCGCACCAAGGTGGTGGCCGAGGTCCAGAACGGCCTCAGCTGGTACTCGACCACCAACCCGGCCGCCGGGATCACCTTCACCTACGACATCCAGATCGTGCGGATCGACACCGCGGCCGACCCGGGCGCCGCCGACCTGGAGGCGCTGTGGCGCGACCCCGCCATGGGGGCGCTCGGCTACAGCGCCGACTGGAACGGCGTGGTGTCCTACGTCAACGACATCCGCAACCGCTTCGGCACGCGGTGGACCTACTGCGGCTTCTTCACCAAGTACCCGCTGGTGCACTTCGCGTACGCGTCCATCGGCGGTCCGCGGATCGTCATGAACTACGCCAACGACGGCTGGGGCCCGGACAACATCGACCGGGTGTTCGCCCACGAGACCGGGCACATCTTCGGCTGCCCCGACGAGTACGCCGCCAGCGGGTGCGACTGCGGCGGCAGCTGGGGCCGGTTCGGCACCCCCAACAGCAACTGCGAGAACTGCGCGGCGGACGGCGTCGACTGCCTCATGCGGGCCAACACCTTCGCGCTCTGCCCGCGGACGCCGAGCCACCTCGGCTGGGCCACCAACGTGGCGGGCAACCCCGCGCTGCTCCAGGGCCGGTTCGGCCTCAACGGCAACTTCGAGCTCACCGTGCCCTCGGCCTACGACGGCATCGACTTCCTGTGGCGCAACAACGACGACCCGAACCTGCCCTGGGGCGAGCCGACCCAGTTCGGCCAGGAGCTGGGCCGGGTCGACGCCCTCACCATGATCCAGAGCAACTACGGGTCCCCGGGCAACCTCGAACTCATCGCCCGGGCCCGGGACACCCTGCAGTTCTTCTGGCGCGACTCCGGACCCGCCTTCCACTGGAACGGC
>NZ_JBEYFP010000131.1:0-12668 GCF_040634455.1 Kitasatospora sp. NPDC007106 | reverse complement strand
GGGTGCTCTCGACGGTGAGGGTGCCGCCGAGCTGGCGGAGTCTGGCCCGCATGGCCGGCAGGCCGTGGCCGCGGGAGGCCGTCGTACCGGAGGTGTCCGGTGGCAGGCCGCGGCCGTTGTCCGCTATGTCGAGGACGGCCTGGTCGCCCAGGTAGGAGAGGGTGAGCGCGGCGGCGGAGGCGTCGGCGTGCTCACGGACGTTGGCGAGGCCGCCCTGCGCTATCCGCAGCAGCGCGGACTGGGCGGCGGGCGGCAGCGGGACGGGCGTGCCGTCGAGGTGGAAGCGGACGGGCAGGCCGGTCTCCGCGCTCTCACGGTCGGCGAGGGCCCGCAGGGCGTGGTCGAGCCCACCGCCGTCGGCGAGCTCGGCCGGTGCGAGGTCGTGGACGAAGCGGCGGGCCTCGGCGAGGTTGCGGCCGGTGACGGCAGCGGCCGTACGGACGTGGCGGCGTGCCGTGTCCGGGTCGGCGTCCCAGGTGCGGTCGGCGGCCTGGAGCAGCATCTGCTGGCTGGAGAGGCCCTGGGCGAGGGTGTCGTGGATCTCCATGGCGAGGCGTTCCCGTTCGGCGAGGGTGCCCTCGCGGCGCTCGGTGGAGGCGAGGTCGCGACGGGTGCGGACGAGGTCGTCGACGAGTGCCCGTTGCCGGGCGGTCTGTCTCCGCATGGTGAGGAAGACGGCGGTGGCGAGGGCCGCGACGGTGGGCGGAAGGATCAGCAGGGTGGCATCGGCCTGGCCGGGCAGCCGGGCCTGGCCGACGGTGACCAACGCGGTGAGCACGGCGACCAGGGGCAGGGCGGCCTTGGCGGGCAGGGTGCGCAGCGCGGTGTAGACGAGCGGGACGGCGCACCAGGCGAAGCTGGGCGCCAGGAGGACCAGAACCACCCAGAGGGCGACGACCAGCGCGAGCACGCCTGCTGCGGTACGGCTGCGGCGGGTGGCGTGGGCGTCGGTGCCCCTCGTGGCGTGGCCGCCAGCGCCGCTGCTGGGCCGGATGGCGGCCCGATTTGACGGTGCCGGCTCGCCGGCACCGTCCTCGCCGGCACCGTCCTCACGGGACGGACCGGAGTCCGCGCGGGGCGGGGCGAGCAGCCGGGATCCGGTGAGCTGGGCGGCGGCGAGTGCGGCGGAGAGGCCGATCACCCAGGGGGTGGCCGGACTGTCGGGGTGGTGGGTGAGGAAGCGGCTGAGGGACCCGGCGAGGAGCAGCAGGAAGGCCGCGTCGAGGACGAGCACGAGGCGGCGTTCGTCGGTGTCGGCGTCGTTGCGCTGCGGCGGTCGCACGTGGTCCTCCTGTTCTGCGGGTCTGGCTGTTCTGCGGGCCTGGCTGCGGGTGCTGCCCCGATGTGCAGTGGTACGCGGTGGCCCTCGGCGTTCCGATGCTCCGACCGGCGCGGCCGTCGCTCGGCACCGGCCGTCGGACACCCACCGCCCAGCGAGAGGCCGAGGGCCGGCCCCAAGGACCGGTCACGAACCGACCTCGTCCTGGTTGGGATTCTGGCCGGTCCGCCGATGCCGCACATCGGCCGATCGGTTGACCCCGATGTCCTCCATCATGCCTGCGGAGGCGAGCCGGAACGCCGACGCGGTGGAGGGGGCGCGGCCCTGAGGATCGAAGTGTGTCCGAGCCGCAGGGGCCGGACCGGTGAGTCGCCGAGGAGTCGGAATGAAGAAGACGTCGATGCGGGCACGGGTGCTGGGCGGTGCCGTGGCGGTGGCTGCCCTGGGTGCGGGCACCTTCGGTGCGGTGGCGGCGAGCGCGGAGACTCCCGGCACCGCCGGTGCCCCTGCGGTGGCCCGCGCCGAGGTCGGTGGCAAGGACGTGGTGTCCTCCGCGCACCTGTCGGTGGACGCCGCGACCAAGGCCGCACTGGCCACGATGGACGCGGCCGGCAAGGGCGGCTACAGGGTCTCGGTCGCCGTGGTGGACCGCAACGGCAACACGATCGTCGCGCTGCGCGGCGACGGTGCCGGTCCGCAGTCGCCCGAGTCGGCGGAGCGCAAGGCCTTCACCGCGGTCTCCTGGAACGCCCCGACCTCCGAGCTGGCGAAGCGGCTGGCCCAGACGCCGAACCTGAAGGACATACCGGGCACCCTGTTCCTGGGCGGCGGCGCCCCGGTGCAGGCCAAGGGCGCACCCGTGGCGGCCATCGGCGTCGCCGGCGCCCCGAGCGGCGACCTCGACGAGCAGTTCGCCCAGGCGGGCGTCGCCGCCCTCGGCAAGTAACGCCGCGAGCCGCCGGCGCCGGGTGCCCCGACCCGCGGCCCGGACCGCCCCGCCCACGCGAGTGGCCGGATGACCAGGCAACCGGCCGGCCGCCGTCCCTACCCGGGAGACACGGCGGCCGCCCCCCATCACCAGGGACTCGCCCTGCCACCACGCCTACGAGTACCCGCAGGCGCCGCCGGCACCCGCACGCTCTCACGGGGCACCCACCGGCACCTCTCAAGCACGCCCCTCTGCCCGCGCCTTCGCGCTACACCCCTGCCGCGATCTCGGGGCTGGCGAAGGCGCGGCGGTAGGCGTGCGGGGTGGTGCCGAGGCGGCGGGCGAAGTGGTGGCGGAGGGTGGCGGCGTTGCCGAAGCCGCAGCGGGCGGCCACGGCGTCGATCGGCTCGGCGGTGCCCTCCAGGAGCCGCTGGGCGAGCAGCAGCCGCTGGCCGGTGAGCCAGCGGTGCGGGGTGGTGCCGGTCTCCTGCTGGAAGCGGCGGGCGAAGGTCCGCGGGGACATGTGGGCGAGGGCGGCGAGCCGCTCGACGGTGGCTTCCTCGTCGAGGTGGTGGCGCATCCAGTCCAGGACGGGGGCAAGCGAGTCGACGTCGGACTCGGGCAGCGGGCGGTTGACGAACTGGGCCTGGCCGCCTTCCCGGTGCGGTGCGACGACCATGCGCCGGGCGATGCCGCGGGCGACCTCGGCGCCCTGCACCTTGCGGACGAGGTGCAGGCAGGCGTCGATCCCGGCGGCCGTGCCGGCGGAGGTGATGACGGGGTCCTCGTCGACGTAGAGCACGTCGGGTTCGACGGTGGTGAGCGGGAAGCGCCGGGCCATCTCGGCGGCGTGCTTCCAGTGGGTGGTGGAGCGTCGTCCGTCCAGGAGCCCGGCGGCGCCGAGCAGGAAGCTGCCGCTGCAGATGGAGAGGGCGCGGGCGCCGCCTTCGACGGCCGCGCGGAGGGCTGCGACGAGGGCGGGCGGGTACTCGTCGCGCAGGCCGGTGGCGGTGAGGACGATCAGGTCGGCCTCGGCGAGGCGTTCGGGCCCGTACGGGACGTCGACGCTGAAGCCGGCGTGGGTGCGCTTGGGCCCGGGCCGGTCGGAGGCGAGGGCGAACTCGTAGACGGGCAGCCCCTCCTCGCTGCGGTCGAGGCCGAACACCTCGCAGGCGACACCGAGTTCGAAGGGATGGACCTCCTCCAGTACGACGGCGACCACGTTCTTCAACTCGGCGGTCTTCGACTCATCGGTCTTCAACTCGGCGGTCCTCCACTCGGCGGTCCTCCACTCGGTGATCCTCGACTCGGTTCCGGGCTTCGGCATGGCTCCAGGATGGCGCTGGCAGTAATTCGATGCAAGAGGGCATTCCTGCCACTCGTCGGGCTCCCGGCCGGCCGGGAGAGTAGTCGCATGACCTCCACCGTGTTCGAGAACGCCATCGTCCTGTCCGTCCTCATCGGCTCGTTCGCCCTGATCGGGGCCGTCGTGGGCCGGGAGCTCGACCGCACCGGCCGGCACGGCCGCGACAACTGGCACCGCCCCGGCGGCTATCCCGCCGATCCGTCCGTCCCCGATCGGCTGCACCGGCCCCCGGCCGTCCGGGGCGGGTCCCCGGAAGGCAGACTGGACGGATGGACGTCGTCATCCGCCGTGCCCGCGAACGGGATCTCGAACCGGCCGGCGAGCTCTCGGTCGAGGTCTACGTCGGTGACGGCTACAGCCTCGCCGAAGGGCCGTACGCAGGGCTCCTCCGCGACACCCGCCGCCGCAGCGAGGAGGCCGAGCTCCTCGTCGCCGTCGACGGCCGGGACGAGCATGTGCTCGGCTGCGTGACCTTCGCGGTCGGCGGTACGGCCTGGGCCGACATCTCGCAGCCGGACGAGGGCGAGATCCGGATGCTGGCGGTCGCCCGGGCCGCCCGCGGCCGCGGAGTCGGCTCGGCCCTCGTCAGGGCCGCGATGGACCGCAGCCGCGAACTCGGCCTGACCGGTATGGCCTTCTCCACCCGCCCGGACATGACGGACGCCCACCGGGTGTACGAACGGCTCGGTTTCCGCCGTGCCCCCGAGCGCGACTGGGCCCCGATGCCCGGCATCGACCTGATGGTCTATGCCCTGACGTTCTGACGTGACTCGCCCCGAACGATTCGTTCGACCGGAGCCCGACCACACCGACACCCGCACCCGCACGTGAACTCGACGAGCCGGGCGGAAGCACCCGTCGGCGACGGTGCCGAGCCGATGCCGATGCCGATGGCATCACCCGATCGAGCCGCCCTCGAACCGCCCCGGAGCCATCGGCGAGTTGCAGAGGCAGGCGGTCAGGGTGAGCCCGACACCGCACCGGAGCCAGGACCGGCGGCACAGCGGCCACCCCGCCGCGGCGGAAAGGGACTTGGTCACGGCGGAAAGGGTCTAGCCGCAGAGCCGGCGGTCCTCGCTCCGCGGGATTCGCCGATCCCCTGGGCTCCGGGCCGACCCGTAGAACCGGGCGGCACCCCCGTACCGTCACTCATGACTGCAGATCGTAGGCCATCGGGCCCGCAGACTCCCGCGGCGGTGGCCGTTCCGTGAGCGGAGCGCGGGGGCGACGGGTGGGTCGGGTGTGCCCGAAGTGTGCACGGCCCGTTCGGCGAGGCCGTCGTAGCCACGGACGCGACACGCTGCGTGCACAAGATATGGGGGTACATCAGGGAGACACCACAACATGTATGCTCACTCTCGCTGTCGACGCAGGGGAACCCGGTGCGAGTCCGGGACTGCCCCGCAACGGTGAGCAGGCCCGTGAACGCCCGGGCCCGCGCAGTCCGAGGGCCTGCCGACGGTGTGCCACCGGCTTCCCCGCAGATGCCATGAAGCACAGCTGTACGTCCGGGCCTCGCGGGTGGGCCGGGTGGCGACGCGCACCCCCGACACGGTCGGGCGGTGCCGGTCTCCCCTGCCACGCGCATGCCCGGACGCGCCCCCGGCCCCCGGCCCGGGGGTGTCCGAAGCGTCCGCTGCCGCCACAGGAGAGAGTGCGCCTTGACCGTCGCTGCCTCAGTCACCCTGCCCTCCCAGGGATCCGCCGACAACGACCGGCCCGACCCCGGTGCCGCGCTGCTCCGGCTGCTCACCGACCGCAGCACCGACCTCCCCCAGGTGGACCCCGGCCACGTCGCCGCCGCCGCGCTGCGCGGCCGCCACGCCGGTTCGGACTTCGCCGAGCTCCGCGGGCTGGCCGTGGAGGCCGCCGCGTCGATGATCGCCGAGGACCCGCAGTACTCGAAGCTCGCGGCCCGCCTGTTGGCGCTGGAGATCCGCGACGAGGCGGTCTCCCAGGGCGCGGTCACCTTCGCCGCCTCGATCGCCGTCGGCCACGCCGAGGGCCTGATCGGCGACACCACGGCCGCGTTCGTGGCCAAGCACGCGGCCGCCTTCGACGCGCTGGTCGACCTGCAGGGCGACGACCGCTTCGAGTACTTCGGCCTGCGCACCGTGCAGTCCCGCTACCTGCTGCGCCACCCGATCACCCGCAAGGTGGTCGAGACCCCGCAGTACTTCCTGCTGCGCGTGGCGGCCGGTCTCGCGGTCGGCGACACCGAGAAGTCGGTGGCCGAGGTGGCCGAGCTCTACCGGCTGATGAGCCGTCTGGAGTACCTGACGTCCTCTCCGACGCTGTTCAACTCCGGCACCAAGCACCCCCAGATGTCGTCCTGCTACCTGCTGGACTCGCCGCTGGACAACCTGGACTCGATCTACAACCGCTACGCGCAGATCGCCCGGCTGTCCAAGCACGCCGGCGGCATCGGCCTGTCCTACTCGCGGATCCGCTCCCGCGGCAGCCTGATCCGCGGCACCAACGGCCAGTCGAACGGCATCGTGCCGTTCCTGCGCACCCTGGACTCCTCGGTCGCCGCGGTCAACCAGGGCGGCCGCCGCAAGGGCGCGGCCTGCGTCTACCTGGAGACCTGGCACGCCGACATCGAGGAGTTCCTGGAGCTCCGCGACAACACCGGCGAGGAGGCCCGGCGCACCCACAACCTCAACCTGGCGCACTGGATCCCGGACGAGTTCATGCGCCGGGTGAACGCCAACGAGGACTGGTCGCTGTTCTCCCCCGCCGACGTGCCCGAGCTGGTCGACCTGTGGGGCGCCGACTTCGACGAGGCGTACCGCAAGGCCGAGCAGGCCGGCAAGGCCGTCCGCACCATCCCGGCGCAGACCCTGTACGCCCGGATGATGCGCACCCTGGCGCAGACCGGCAACGGCTGGATGACCTTCAAGGACGCCTCCAACCGGGCCGCCAACCAGACCGCGCTGCCCGGCCGCACCGTGCACTCCTCCAACCTGTGCACGGAGATCCTGGAGGTCACCGACGACTCCGAGACGGCCGTCTGCAACCTCGGATCGGTGAACCTGGGCGCCCACGTGGCCGCCGGCGCCACCGCCGCCGACCTGCTGAACGCGATGGACTGGGAGCGCCTGGACGCCACCGTCCGCACCGCGGTGACCTTCCTCGACCGGGTCATCGACATCAACTTCTACCCGACCACCGAGGCGGGCACCTCCAACTCCCGCTGGCGGCCGGTCGGCCTCGGCGTGATGGGCCTGCAGGACGTCTTCTTCCAGCTGCGGATCGACTTCGACTCCGCCGAGGCGAAGACCCTCTCCACCCTGATCTCCGAGCGCATCATGCTCACCGCCTACGAGCGCTCCGCGGACCTCGCCGAGCAGTTCGGCCGCCACGAGGCGTACGGCGAGACCCGCGCGGCCCGCGGCGAGCTGCACATCGACCACTTCGGTGCCGCCGCCCCGCAGTGGACGGAGCGCTGGGACGCGCTGCGCGCCCGGATCGCCGAGACCGGCCTGCGCAACTCGCTGCTGCTGGCGATCGCGCCGACCGCCACCATCGCCTCCATCGCCGGCGTGTACGAGTGCATCGAGCCGCAGGTGTCCAACCTGTTCAAGCGCGAGACGCTCTCCGGCGAGTTCCTCCAGGTCAACCCGTACCTGGTGCGCGAGCTCAAGGAGCTCGGCGTCTGGGACCAGCAGACCCGGGACGCGCTGCGCGAGACCAACGGCTCGGTGCAGGACCTCAACTGGCTGCCCGCCGAGGTCCGTTCGCTGTACCGCACGGCCTGGGAGCTGCCCCAGCGCGCGCTGATCGACCTGGCCGCGGCCCGCATGCCGTACATCGACCAGAGCCAGTCGCTGAACCTCTTCATGGCGGCGCCGACCATCGGCAAGCTCAGCTCGATGTACGCGTACGCCTGGAAGGTCGGCCTGAAGACCACGTACTACCTGCGGTCGCGCCCGGCCACCCGGATCGCGCAGGCCGCCACGGGCGCCCGCGCCGCCGTGCCGGTGCCCGCGCCGACCATGAGCCAGGCCGAGCAGGACGCCATCGCCTGCTCCCTGGAGAACCCCGAGTCCTGCGAGGCCTGCCAGTGAGCACCGAAGACCGCCAGAAGATGCTGCTCGACCCGGGCTTCGAGCTGACGCTGCGCCCGATGCGCTACCCGTCGTTCTACGACCGGTACCGCGACGCCATCAAGAACACCTGGACGGTGGAGGAGGTGGACCTGCACTCCGACGTCGCCGACCTCGCCAAGCTGAGCGAGGGCGAGCGGCACATGATCGGCCGGCTGGTCGCCTTCTTCGCGACCGGTGACTCGATCGTCGCCAACAACGTGGTGCTGAGCCTCTACAAGCACATCAACTCCCCCGAGGCCCGGCTCTACCTGTCCCGGCAGCTGTTCGAGGAGGCCGTGCACGTCCAGTTCTACCTGACGCTGCTCGACACCTACCTGCCCGACCCGGACGACCGCGCGGCGGCCTTCGCGGCGGTGGAGAACATCCCCTCCATCCACCAGAAGGCGCAGTTCTGCTTCAAGTACATGAACGCGGTCGACCACATCGACTCGCTGCAGACCAAGGAGGACCGCCGCGCGTTCCTCCTGAACCTGATCTGCTTCGCGGCCTGCGTCGAGGGCCTGTTCTTCTACGGCGCCTTCGCGTACGTGTACTGGTTCCGCAGCCGCGGCCTGCTGCACGGCCTGGCCACCGGCACCAACTGGGTGTTCCGCGACGAGTCCATGCACATGGACTTCGCGTTCTCCGTCGTGGACACCGTCCGCGAGGAGGAGCCGGACCTCTTCGACGAGCAGATGGCCAAGCAGGTCACCGAGATGCTGGAGGAGGCCGTCGAGGCCGAGCTCCAGTTCGCCCAGGACCTCTGCGGCGAGGGCCTGCCCGGCATGAACACCGAGTCGATGCGCCAGTACCTGGAGGCCGTCGCCGACCAGCGCCTGGCCCGTCTCGGCCTGCCGATCCGCTACGGCTCCACCAACCCCTTCGGGTTCATGGAGCTGCAGAACGTCCAGGAGCTGACCAACTTCTTCGAGCGCCGGGTCTCCGCCTACCAGGTCGCCGTCGAGGGCTCGGTCTCCTTCGACGACGACTTCTAGGCCGCGCCGCCGTCTGGGGCGCAGCATGCCGAAGGGCCGCACCCGGGATCCGGGTGCGGCCCTTCGCCGCGTGTTCCGCCGTACCGTCAGTCGTTGGGTACGGTCGCGTACTTGGGGGTGCCCTCGGACATCTGGCGCAGGGCGTCCTTGCGGTCCCGCTTGGAGAGCCGGTCGATGTACAGGTAGCCGTACAGGTGGTCGGTCTCGTGCTGCAGGCAGCGGGCGAAGAAGCCGGTGCCCTCGACCCGGACGGGGTTGCCGTCCTTGTCCTGGCCGGTCACCGCGGCGAAGTCGGGGCGGGCCAGCTCCATGTACGCGGTCGGCACGGAGAGGCAGCCCTCCGGCGAGTCGTCCAGCGCGCGGCGGCCGGCCGGCAGCTCCTCCAGCACCGGGTTGACGACGTGGCCGACGTGGCGCACGCCCTCGTCGTCCGGGCAGTCGTAGACGAAGACCTTGAGGTCGACGCCGATCTGGTTCGCGGCCAGGCCGACCCCGTCAGCCGCGTACATCGAGACGAACATGTCGTCGATGAGCGCGGCGAGTTCACCGTCGAACGCGGTCACCGTGGCGACCTCGCGGTGCAGCACCGGGTTGCCGAACACCGTGATCGGGCGGGCGGTGCCCTTCGAGACGTCGGGCAGCTCGCCGACGACCTGCTGCTCCGCCGTCTCGTCCTGCTCGGGGTGGTCGTGCTCGTGCTCGTCGGCCATCGCTGGTTTCCGCTCCGTGGTTCCGTCCAGGTGTACCGCTCAAGGGTACGGCGCCGGGCGGACCCGTTCCTCAGCAAACCTCTTCGAGGTCCCGGTACGCCCGGGTGGCGGGGGAGGCGGCCACCCAGCGGTCCAGCAGGGTGCGCACCAGCGAGGCCGGCGCGGCGATCCCGCACTCGCGCTCGGCGAGCCAGGAGGTGCCGGCGCTGCCCTGGCTGAGGTGGCTGAGGTGGCCGGGGTGGGTGGGGTCGCCGTCGTCGTGCGGGTCGTGGTGCGCGGTGTGGCCGTCGTCGATCGCCATCCGGCTCTCCGAGCAGGCCCGGCACAGCAGCCGCACCGAGCTCGTCCAGTCCTCGGCGGCGTACCCGGCGTCGGCGACCAGCCGCTCCAGGGCGTCCCGGTCGCCCGCGGTGGCGGCCTGCAGCAGCACGACGAAGGTCGGCACCGGAGAGGGCGCCCACAGCTCGATCTCGTCGAAGACGGGGTAGGCGACGCCGTCCGCGACCCGCTCGCCGTGCGGGGCGCCGTCGTGCAGCACGACCTCGCCCCAGCGGCGGCCGGAGGACGGCAGCGGGATGGACAGCACCTCGATCCGGGCCGGGTCGAGCCGGCGGCCCCAGACCACCTCGGACTCGCCGTCCGGGGAGAGCCGCACCGGGGTGGTGCCGAGGTCCAGGTCGACGGGCCCGTCCGCGGCGGTGCCGGGCCCGCCGGGGAGTCTCAGTCCGTACGCCTGCCAGGCCCGGCGGGCGAGCGGCCAGTCCTGCAGGGCGGTGGCGGTGATGCCGAGGTTCCACCAGTCGGGGGCGCCGGTCTCGCGGTCCAGCAGGGCGACGGCGCGCAGCCCGGCGGTGCGGGCCTGCTCCCAGTCGCGGCGGAACTTGTGCAGCAGGGCGAGGTTGAACCAGGAGTCGGAGAGCCACGGCTCCAGGTCGGCGGCCATGACGAGCAGCGCGCCGGCGTCCTCGTAGCGGCCGTCGCCGATGAGCGTGAAGGCACGGTCGGTCGTCTGCCGCCAGGTGGCCGACGGCCGGTGCCGTGCGCGGTGGAAGATCCTCACGTTCCGTCCCTGCCGTTGTCGTCCGCCAGTTCTCAGCACCTGCTCCGAGGCCGGCTGCTGCAACGGGAACGATCCGGTGTGCCGGGTGGCCCCGCATCCGGTGTTCCACGCTACGACCGCATCCAACCACGCCTGCGGCGGCCCGCGCTCCCTGCGCGGCGGTTCAGGCCGGTTCGCGGCCCGCGGTGCCCACTCTGGCCAATGCGTCGACCACGGCGGGGTCGTAGGCGCCGCCGCGTTCCAGCCGCAGGCGTTCCAGGGCGGCGAGGCCCGCGGTGGCCGCGGAGAGGCCCCGGGCACGGGCTTCCGTCCGCAGGTCGTCGTGGGCGTTGGCGACCCGGATGATCCGCGCCGCCAGCGGCAGGCTGCGGTCGGCGGCGCCGTCCGGCAGCCGGCAGGGATCGGCGAGCCGGGCGACCTGTTCGCCGACCCGCCGCGGGACGCCGGTGCGCCGGATGACCTCGCTGCCGAGGCGGGCGATCCGCTGCTGTTCGGCGGCGGGCAGCAGGGCGGTGGCACCGCCGGGGACGGGTTCGACGAGGGAGAGCTGGCCGATGTCGTGCATCAGCGCGGCGTACTCCAGTAGGGCGAGGTCCCTGGTCCCGAGCCCGAGCTCGCGCCCCAGCGCGCACGCCGTGTCGGCGACCCGGCGTGCATGCCCCGGTGGGGTGTAGCCGGCGGTCTCGGTGGCCCGGGCGAGCGCCTCGATGGTCTGGCCGGTGGTGGCGCGGATCTCGGCGGCCCGCCGGAAGGACGCCTGGGCGAGCAGCAGCGGGGTGCAGAAGAGCGGCAGCGCCCACAGGCCGACCTCGCCGGCCAGCAGGCTCACCAGCATGCCGGTGGCGACGATCGCCGAGCCGATGCCGAGCAGCGAGCGCAGTTCGTCCTCCAGTGCGGCGCCGAACCGCAGGCCGGCCCGGGCGCGGTGCAGGACGGCGGCCAGCACGGTGTCGCAGAGCGCGGTCAGCGCGGCCACGCCGGTCAGCAGGGCCCCGTAGACCGGTCCTGAGAGCGGGGCGCGGTCGAGCAGCCCGCTGCCGTAGACCGGCTGGAAGAGCACGGCGGCGAAGGCCGTGGTGAGCAGCCTGCGGGCGGCGGTGTCGGCCCGCACGGTGTCCCCACGGAGCGCGCCGGAGCCCGTGCCGTCGGCCCGGCCCCTGCCGCCCCTACCGCCCCTGCCGCCGGTGGCGGCGGTGCGGCCCGGGTCGGTGCGGCCCGGGTCGGTGCGGCGGCGGGCGCGGACGGCGGGCAGGGCGAGCGGCAGCTGCCCGGCGAGGGTGCCGAGCCCGGTGACCGCGACGACCTGCAGCGTTCCGTGGTCGGTGGGGGTCGCGTGGAGCGGTCCGAGCAGGGCGTAGGCGAGCGCCGCGGCGCTGCCGAGCGGGGCCTGCTCGCGGTCGCCGGGCAGGGTGATCCGCGTCCACTCGCCGACCGCGACGGCCGCGCCGAAGGCGAGCGCCACCCGTGGCTGGGCGAGTCCGTGCAGGGCGACGTGCAGCAGCGCGGCGGCGAGCAGCAGCGCCGCGGCGGCGTGGACGGCGGACGGCGGGAGCCGGAGGCCGCGCCGGCCGGTTCTCACGGGGTGCCGCCCGCGCTGATCCGGCCGCCGGGCCCGGGCACCCGGCGGGCGGGCTCGGGGACGCCGAGCGGGATGTCGGGCACCTCGCCGTCCCAGCCGCCGGGCGGCGGCGGTTCGGGCTGCCAGCCGTGCCGGTCGACGGCGGCGACCAGGGCGGTGACCATCACCGGGTCGAACTGGCTGCCGGCGCAGCGCTGGAGTTCGACGACGGCCTCGGCGACCGGGCGGCCGCGCCGGTAGGAGCGGGTGGAGGTCATCGAGTCGAAGGCGTCGGCGACGGAGATGATCCGGGCGAACTCGGGGATGCGCTCGCCGGCCAGCCCGGCCGGGTAGCCGCGGCCGTCGAGCCGTTCGTGGTGGTGCAGGATGCCCTCGCGGGCCTCGCCGAGGAAGGCGAGGTCACGGACGAGTTCGTGGCCGAAGACGGGGTGCACCTCGACGGCGCGGCGTTCGGCCTCGGTGAGCGGGCCGTTGCGGCGGAGCAGTTCGGTGGCGACGCCGAGCTTGCCGACGTCGTGCAGGGTGCCGGCGAAGTGCAGGGTGCGGATCCGGTCCTCGGCCATGCCGAGCTGGCGGGCCATCAGGACGGCGGCGCGGCCGACCCGTTCGCTGTGGCCGCGGGTGTAGGCGTCCTTGATCTCCACGGCCTGGACGAGGGCG
>NZ_JBEYFP010000130.1:0-12686 GCF_040634455.1 Kitasatospora sp. NPDC007106 | reverse complement strand
CGCCGGGGGCGGCGGCCACCGCGAGGTCGCCGTCGGCGGGCCGGCCGGGACGGCCGCCGGCGAGGGCGCCCGCCTCGCGGGCGATCAGCAGGCCGGCCGCCATGTCCCAGGGCTTGAGGCCGCGCTCGTAGAACGCGTCGACCCGGCCGGCGGCGAGGTCGCACAGGTCGACGGCGGCGGCGCCGGCCCGGCGGATGTCGCGGACCTCGGGCATCAGGGCGAGCAGCACCTCGGCCTGGTGGGCGCGTTCGGCCTGCACGTAGTTGAAGCCGGTGGCGACCAGCGCCTGCCCCCAGGGCGGGGCCGGGCGCACCGCGAGGGGGCGGCCGTCGAGGTCGGCGCCGCCGCCGCGGACGGCCCGGAAGAGTTCGCCGCGGGCGGGCACGGCGACGACCCCGACGACCGCCTCGCCGTCCAGTTCGGCGGCCACGCTGACGCCCCAGGAGGGCAGTCCGTACAGGTAGTTGACGGTGCCGTCGAGCGGGTCGACGACCCAGCGGACGCCGCTGCGGCCGGGCCGGTCGGTGCCCTCCTCGCCGAGGTAGCCGTCCTCGGGACGGCGGGCGGCGATCAGCTCCTGGACGAGCTTCTCGGAGGCGAGGTCCATCTCGGTGACCACGTCGACGGGGCTGCTCTTGGTGGCGGCCACACCGAGGTCGGCCGGGCGGCCGCGGTGCAGCAGCTCGGCCGCGGCGCGGGCGGCCTCCTCGGCGACGGCGAGCAGTTCGGCCGTCAGCGCGGCGGCCTGCGGGTCGGTGGGCGCGGTGCCGGTCACGCGGGGTCCTCCCGGGTACGGGGTGCGGGTCACTGTTCGGCGGCCGCGGGCCGCGGGGCGCGCGGGTTGGGGCAGCAGGCCGCGGCGCAGACGTCGTGGCTGGGGCCGAGGGTGCCGAGGGCGCTGCGGTCGACCGCGGCGCCGCGTTCGGCGGCGGCGCGCTCCAGGACGAGTTCGCGCACCGCGGCGGCGAACCGCGGGTCGGCGCCGACGGTGGCCGCCCGGGCGACCGGCAGGCCGAGCTCGGCGGCCTTCGCGGCGGCCTCGGTGTCGAGGTCGTACTTGACCTCCATGTGGTCGGAGACGAAGCCGATCGGCACCATCACGGCGGCGGGCGCGCCGGCGGCGTGGAGCTCCTCCAGCCGGTCGCAGACGTCCGGCTCCAGCCACGGGACGTGCGGGGCGCCGCTGCGGCTCTGGTAGACGAGCTCCCAGGGGCGGTCGGCGGCGCCGGTGGCCGCGGCGACGGCCTCGGCGACCAGCCGGGCGACGTCGAGGTGCTGGGCGACGTAGGCGCCGCCGGGAGTGTCGCGGGCCGGGTCGTCGGGGGCGCCGGAGCTGTCGGCCATGGCGTTCGGGATCGAGTGCGTGGTGAAGACGAGGTGCGCCCCGGCGCGGACCTCCTCGGGCAGGTCGCCGAGGGCGGCGAGGGTCGCGTCGATCATGGGGCCGACGAAGCCGGGGTGGTTGTAGAAGTGCCGGAGCTTGTCGACGCGCAGTGCGGGCAGGCCGTCGCGGGCGAGCCCGGCGAGGGCGTCGGCGAGGTTCTCGCGGTACTGGCGGCAGCCGGAGTAGCCCGCGTAGGCGCTGGTGGCGAGGGTGAGCACCCGGCGGTGGCCGTCGGCGGCGATCTCCTTCAGGGTGTCGGCCAGGTACGGCGCCCAGTTCCGGTTGCCCCAGTAGACCGGCAGGTCGAGGCCGTGGTCGGCGAAGTCCTTGCGCAGCGCGGCCAGCAGCTCGCGGTTCTGCTCGTTGATCGGGCTGACCCCGCCGAACAGGAAGTAGTGCTTGCCGACCTCGGCGAGGCGCTCCTTGGGGATGCCCCGGCCGCGGGTCACGTTCTCCAGGAACGGCACGACGTCCTCCGGTCCCTCCGGGCCGCCGAAGGAGAGCAGCAGGAGCGCGTCGTAGGGGGCGTGGTCGGTGGCGGTGCGCGAGTCGGACATGGCTCCGATCCTGCCACCCGGCGGGGTCCGGCCGGTGACGGGCCACCCGTCCGCCGGAAATGTCTTCGCGGGCGGCGGCAGGCTGTTCGTAAGCTGTCCATACGAACGACGTTCCTTACCCACTCCTGCGGAGCACCAGTGCTGTCCAGCTACCGCCAGATATTCGCCGCCCCCGGCAGTCTGGCCTTCTCCTCCAGCGGCTTCGTGTCGCGGCTGCCGATCTCCATGACCGGCATCGGCATCGTCACGATGCTCGCCCAGCTCCGCGGCTCGTTCGGGATCGCCGGCGCGGTCTCCGCCGTCCTCGCGGCGGCCGCGGCGGTGCTCGGCCCGCAGGTGTCCCGCCTGGTCGACCGGCACGGGCAGCGGCGGGTCGCGCTGCCGGCCACCTCCGCGGCCGTGGCCTCCGCGGCGGGCCTGCTGGCCAGCGCCCGGCTCGGCGCCCCCGACTGGACGCTCTTCCTCTTCGCCGCCGGCATGGGCGTCATGCCGAGCACCGGGTCGATGGTCCGCGCCCGCTGGGCGCACCTGTACAGCGACCGGCCGGACCGGCTGCACACCGCGTACTCCTTCGAGGCGGTGATGGACGAGGTCTGCTTCATCGTCGGGCCGATCCTCTCCATCGGGCTCGCCACCTCGTTCTTCCCGGAGGCCGGCGTCGCGCTGGCCGCCGTCTTCCTGCTGGTCGGCGTGGTGTGGTTCTGCGCGCAGCGCTCCACCGAGCCGCCCGTCCATCCGGCCGCGCACCACCACGGCGGGTCGGCGATCCGCTCCGCCGGGCTGCAGGTGCTGGTGCTGACCTTCGTCGCCACCGGCGCGATCTTCGGCGCGGTCGAGGTGGTCACCGTCGCCTTCGCCAAGGAGCAGGGCCACACCGCGGCCTCCAGCCTGGTGCTCGCCGTGTACGCGCTGGGCTCCTGCCTGGCCGGGGTGGTGTTCGGCGCGTTCCGGCCGCGCGGGTCGCTGGCCGGCCGGTTCCTCGGCGGGGTCGGCGCGATGGCGGTCGGCATGCTGCCGCTGGTGCTGGCCGCCTCCCTGCTGCACGGCACGGCCGGCCTGGTCGGCATCGGGGCGGCGCTGTTCGTCGCCGGCCTGTCGATCTCCCCGACGATGATCACCGCGATGGCGCTGGTCGAGCGGCTCGTCCCGGCCTCGAAGCTCACCGAGGGGATGACCTGGACGACCACCGGCCTCGCGATCGGCGTCGCGCTCGGCTCCTCGGCGGCGGGCTGGGTGGTGGACGCCGCCGGCGCCGCGACCGCCTACTGGGTGCCCGTCGGGGCCGCCCTGCTCGCCGCGGTCGCCGCCCTGGCCGGACTGCCGCGGCTGCGCGGCGGGCTGGCCGCCCCAGAGCCGGAGCCGGTGGGCACCCCCGCGGCCCGGTGAGCAGCGCCCGAACGGGGTCCTTCGGGGCATGGACCGGGGGCATCCGAGTGACTACGCTCACCCTACCCACTGGTAGTTCGTGAGCAGGAGGCACTCGGCATGCCCCACGGCACCACCACCGGCACCTGGAGCAACTGGGCCGGCAACCAGACCGCCCGGCCCGCCCGGGCGGTCGCTCCCGGCTCCGCCGAGGAGATCGCCGAGACGGTGCGCCGGGCCGCCGAGCAGGGGCAGCGGGTCAAGGCGGTCGGCTCCGGCCACTCCTTCACCGCGATCGCCTCGGCCGGCGACGCCGTGCTGGTGCGCCCGGACGCCCTGACCGCCGTCCGCTCGCTGGACCGCGAGGCCGGCACGGTCACCGTCGAGTCCGGACTGCCGCTCTCCCGGCTCAACCGGCTGCTCGCCGCGGCCGGGCTGTCGCTGACCAACATGGGCGACATCGAGGTGCAGACCGTCGCCGGCGCCACCAGCACGGGCACCCACGGCACCGGCCGGGACTCCGGCTCGCTCGCCGCCCAGATCCGCGCGGTGGAGATCGTCCTCGCCGACGGCAGCATCCGCACCTGCTCCCCGACCGAGGACCCCGAGCTCTTCCAGGGGGCCCGGCTCGGCCTCGGCGCGCTCGGCGTGGTCAGCGCACTGACCTTCGCCGTGGAGCCGGCCTTCCTGCTGACCGCGCACGAGAAGCCGATGCGCTTCGACGAGGTGCTCGCCGGCTTCGACGACCTGGCCTCGGTCAACGAGCACTTCGAGTTCTACTGGTTCCCGCACACCGATCTGTGCACCACCAAGCGGAACAACCGCAGCCCGGGCCCGGCCGCGCCGCTGCCGGGATTCCGGGCCTGGCTGGACGACGACTTCCTGTCCAACACCGTGTGGGAGGGCGTCTGCCGCGTCGGCCGCCGCTTCCCCGCCGCGATCCCGACCATCGCCCAGGTCGCCGGCCGGGCCTGGTCCGAGCGCACCTACACCGACACCGCGTACAAGGTGTTCACCAGTCCGCGGAAGGTCCGCTTCATCGAGATGGAGTACGCGGTGCCGCGGGAGGCCGCGACCACCGTGCTGCGCGAGCTGAAGGCGCTGGTGGAACGCTCCGACTGGCGGATCAGCTTCCCGGTGGAGGTCCGGGTGGCGCCCGCGGACGACCTGTGGCTGTCCACCGCGAGCGGCCGCGACAGCGTGTACATCGCCGTCCACCTGTACCGGGGCACCGCCGACAGCGGCTACTTCAGCGAGGTGGAGCGGCTCATGACGGCGCACCAGGGACGCCCACACTGGGGCAAGCTGCACACCCGCGACGCCGAGTACCTGGCCGGTGCGTACCCGCACTTCGGCGACTTCACGGCGCTGCGGGACAAGGTCGACCCGGGCCGGGTGTTCGCCAACGACTACCTCCGCCGGGTGCTCGGGGACTGACGGAGGATCGGCAGCAGTTTCCTCGCTCACGCGCCGGAGACTCGAACAATCCTGTCGATCCTGCACGGCACGGGACACAACGGGCGAAATTCTGCTTCAGCCCGGTCGATATATGTGAAGATGATCACCGTTCGACGATCGCGAAGCGCTCAACGGTGTGGCCGCTCTTGAGATTCCGGTGAATCGGGGGAGACTTGAGCGGCGAGCCGCCCCGCTGGGTGCCACGAATGGAGTACTGTTCGTTGGGCCTGAGCCTTCGGCGTTCCTGTTGACTGCCCGTCTGACAGTGGCCTAGGGGCCCGGGCGCGACGTCGACCGGCGACGTGGCGAACAGGCAACCGTGCCACAGCGGCGTGCCCGGGTGTAAGCCCGACACGCCGGGTAACTCTGCAAGGTTGTGGCCAGTCGCAGGCGGGCAGGCCACACTCAGTACGGGAGCAGCGACGCAGGTGACGTCGGCAGGCACCACCCGGGAGGTAACCGTGCCCGAACTGCGCGTCGTGGCCGTCAGCAACGACGGCACACGGCTGGTGCTCAAGGCTGCCGACAGCACGGAGTACACCCTCCCCATCGACGAGCGGCTGCGCGCCGCCGTCCGCGGCGACCGACCGCGCCTCGGCCAGATCGAGATCGAGGTCGAGAGCCACCTGCGGCCCCGTGACATCCAGGCGCGGATACGAGCCGGTGCCTCCGCGGAGGAGGTCGCACAGGCGGCGGGGATCTCCGTCGAACGGGTCCGCCGCTTCGAGGGCCCGGTGCTGGCCGAGCGCGCCTTCATGGCCGAACGCGCCCGCAAGACCGCGATCCGTCGGCACGGCGAGTCCACCGGCCCGCAGCTCGGCGAGGCCGTCGCCGAGCGGCTGACCCTGCGCGCCGCCGAGAAGGACACCGAGCGGTGGGACTCCTGGCGCCGCGACGACGGCACCTGGGAGGTCATCCTCAGCTACCGCGCGGACGGCGAGCACCGCCGCGCCAGCTGGACGTACGACCCGCCGCGCCGCCTCGTCCAGCCGAACGACGACGAGGCACGCGCCCTGATCGGCGAGAACGTCGACCGCGACGAGGACTCGGTCTTCCCGTTCATCCCGCGGATCGCCCGGCTCCCCCAGGAGCGGCCGGCCCGCGCGATGATCGAACGGCCCTCCGCCGACCGGATCATGTCCGGCCGGGAGGTCCGCGAGGCCAGGGAGGCGTCCGCGGAGAACCGCGACTCGCTGACCAGCCTGCTCGACGTGGTGCCCGCCTACCGCGGCGACCTCGCGATCGGCCCCGCGCCGGAGCCGGTGATCGCCGCCGAGGAGCCGGAGGAGGCCGAGGAGCCGGCCGCCCCCGCGGCCAGCGTCGGCGCCGGGTCGGCCTACGCCGACATCCTCATGCCGCGGGCGGTCGCCCCGCACCGCGAGCGGCTGGTCGGCACCACCGACCGGCAGGCCGAGGCCGACGGCGTCCGCCCCGGCCGCCGCGCCACCGTGCCCAGCTGGGACGAGATCGTCTTCGGCAGCCGGCGCAAGAAGCAGGAGTAACCGGACCACGCACACGCAGGGGCGGCTTCCCGTACGGGAGGCCGCCCCTGCTGCCGTCCTGGTGCCTGTCCTCAGGGGTGAGCCGCATTCGTCAGGAGCACCCTCGGAAGACGGCCCCTAACCCGGGAGGTCGCCGGTGGCCGCCGGGCGGGCCGGATCGCCGGACCACTCGCTCCACGAGCCCGGGTAGAGCACCGCGCCGGTGATCCCCGCGCTCTCCAGCGCCAGCAGCTCGTGCGCCGCCGTCACCCCCGAGCCGCAGTACACGCCGAGCGGCACCGAGCCGTCCGCACCGAGCGCGGCGAACCGGGCCGCCAGCTCCGCCCGGGGACGGAAGGTGCCGTCCGCCGCCACGTTCTCCGCCGTAGGCGCCGACACCGCACCCGGGACGTGGCCCGCCCGCGGGTCGATCGGCTCCACCTCGCCGCGGTACCGCTCCCCCGCCCGGGCGTCCAGCAGCACGCCCTTGCGCGCCAGCTCCGCCGCGCCGTCCGCGTCCACCGTCGGCAGCGACCCGGGCACCGGCACGAAGTCGCCGGCCCCGTCGGCCGGGCGCTCCACCGACTCGGGCCGCCCCGCCGCCCGCCACGCCGCCAGACCGCCGTCCAGCACCCGCACCCCGTCGTGCCCCGCCCAGCGCAGCAGCCACCACGCCCGCGCCGCCGACATCGCCGGGCCCGCGTCGTACACCACCACCGGCCGACCCGCCGACACCCCGGCCCGGCGCAGCGCCGCGCCCAGCACCGCCGGGTCGGGCAGCGGATGCCGGCCGGCCGGGCCGGGCGGGGCGGCCAGCTCGGTGTCCAGGTCCAGGTAGTGCGCACCGGGCAGGTGCCCGGCCGCGTACTCGCCCGCGCCGGGCGGGCCGCCCAACTGCCAGCGGACGTCGAGCAGGACGGGCGGCGTCGGCCCCGCCAGGGCGGCGGCCAGCTCGTCGACGGAGATCAGCGGGGAAACACCCGAGGAAGTCATGTCCGCCATTGTGGCAAGACCGGGCCGCCGCCGACGGACCGTCAGCCCTCGAACGGCAGCACGTCGGGGGAGAGCACCGACGCCCGGGCGGTCGCCGCCGTCAACCGCCGCCGGTGGTGGCGCCGGCAGAGCACCTCGTAGCCGATCTGGTCCTCCGAGACCGCCACGTCGCCGACCACCACCTGCGCGCCCTCGACGACCATCACCCCGCCGACCGTCCTCGCGTTGTGCGTCGCCCGCGCCCCGCACCAGCAGAGCGCCTCCACCTGCAGCACCTCGACCCGGTCCGCCAGCTCGATCAGCCGCTGCGACCCCGGGAACAGCTTCGTCCGGAAGTCCGTCGTGATGCCGAACGTGTAGACGTCAATGCCGAGTTCGTCGACCACCCGGGCCAACTGGTCGATCTGCTCCGCCGAGAAGAACTGCGCCTCGTCGCAGATCAGGTAGTCCGCCTTGCCGCCCGCCGACAGCAGGTGCACCACGTGCGCCTGGAAGTCGAAGTCGTCGGCGACCTCCACCGCGTCCGCGCGCAGCCCCAGCCGGCTGGAGATCGTCGCCGCGCCCGCCCGGTCGTGCCGGGTGAAGATGATGCCCTGGCGGCCGCGCGCCGCGTGGTTGTGGTCCATCTGCAGCGCCAGCGTCGACTTGCCGCAGTCCATCGTGCCCGAGAAGAACACCAGTTCAGCCATGGGTGGGACGAGGGCCTTTCGATCGTGGGACGGGCGGTGCGGACAGCATCAGGTACGGACGTCGAGCAGCGGCACCAGCTGCTCCACCGCGGTCATCGACCCGTGCAGGCCGACCATCGAGGACTCCCCCGGCTCGTTCCGCGAGGCGACCACCGCGATGTCGTCCCGCGCCGCCGCCACCACGTCGCCGATCCGCGGCAGCACCCGCTCGTCCACCACCGGACCGAACCAGCCGGCCGCGACCGCCTGCTCCCGGGTGGCCACCCACATCCGGTCGCCCAGCACCTCGCTCCAGACCGTGTGGACGTCCGCCGCCGCCCCCGGCACCGCGTACACGTGCCGCGCCCGGCCCTCGCCGCCCAGCAGCGCCACGCCCGCCGACAGCTCCCAGTCCTCGTCGAAGTCGACCCGGTCCTCCGGCGCGATGTCGATCATGCCGTGGTCCGCCGTCACGTACAGCGCCGACCGCGGCGGCAACTGCTCCGCCAGCCGCTTCACCAGCCGGTCCACCGTGTTCAGCGTCATCCGCCACTCGTCCGAGTCCACCCCGAACCGGTGGCCGGCCCCGTCCAGCTCGCTCACGTACGTGTAGACCAGCGCCCGGTCGTTCCGCGCCAGCCAGCGCGCCGCCTCGTCCATCCGCTCCTCGCCGGTCGTCCGGCCCAGGAACGTCCCGCCCGAGAGCGCGACCTGCGTCAACGGCGTCTGCGAGAACAACGGCGAGGACACCTGCGCCGTCGCCACGCCCGCCCGCGACACCCGCTCGAACACCGTCGGGTGCGGCTGCCACTCCCGCGGCGGCACCGGCGGCACCCAGCGCAACTGGTTCATCAGCTCGTTCCGGCCCGGAACCCGCACCGTGTACCCGGCCAGGCCGTGCACCCCGGGCGTCAGCCCCGTCCCCACCGAGGCCAGCGAGGTCGCCGTCGTCGACGGGAACCCCGACGTGATCGGACTCGCCCCGGCCGACAGCGACGTCAGGAACGGCGCGTACTCCGGATGCCTGCGGACGAGCTCCCAGCCCATGCCGTCCACCAGGAACACGCAGACCCGGTCCGCCGGCTCCAGCAGCAGCCCGCTCTCGAAGCCGGGCACGCCGAGGCCGGCCGCCACCGCCGGCAGCAGGTCCGCCAGCGAACCGCAGCCGTACGCCGGAGCCGGGGCGTCCGAAGGATCGAGGATCTCGAAGGCGTCGTAACCGAGCATGCGTGACGGCGGCCTCAGACCCGGTCGGCGATCGTCGCCTCGGACAGCGCCCGCGCGAACACCAGCGCCTGCGACACCGTCTCCGGACCGTCACCCGCCTCCGACACCCGCAGCGACAGGTCGTCCGCCGTCGCCGACCCCGTGTACCCGTGGTCCGCGTCGCAATTCGGGTCCGAACAACCCGCCGGCTCCAGGTCCAGGCGCTGCACCGCACCCCAGCCGATCGTGAGCACCACCTCGCGCGGCAGCGTCCCCGGCGTGTACGTCTCCGGGTTCGCCACCATGCGGCTCACCACCACCGAATTGATCCGGTCCAACCGGACGCTCTCGGTCGACGTCGTCGCGTACGGCACGGGGGTCGCCGCGTCGCCGTTCTGCTCGTCCGTGTGGCTCACCACGAAGCGCGACGGGGTCAGCACCAACACCGTCACGTGCCGGCGGACCTCGTTCGCGTCGAACGTCGTCTCCTGGTGCACCAGGTAGGAGCTGATCGGCTCGGGGCCCACCGCGGACTCCACGGCCTCGGACACCAGGGCCGGGTAGTAGCCGCTGCGCTCGATCGCCGACCGCAGGTCCTGCGTGGTGGTGGTACCGGTCTTGGCCATGTCTCCATCCTGGCATGTCCCGCCGACGAAGCGGGCGGCACTGCGCCGAGCTTCCGGACCCGCCTTGCCGGGCCCGCCCTGCGGGGGGCTGGTCAGCGCCGCCGAGCGGCGCAGCCAAGCAAGGTTACAGGCTGCTCATCGCCCGCGGACCCAGATCCGTCCGCACCGGCAGCGGCGCGATCCGCACCACCGCCCCCAGCACCGCCAGCCCCTGCGGCGCCACCACCACCGGCTCCAGATCCACCGACGCCACCTCCGGCAGGTCGTCCACCAGCCGCGACACCCGCAGCAGCAACTCCTCCAGCGCCCCGGTGTCCACCGGATCCGCGCCCCGCCAACCGAACAGCAGCGGAGCCGCCCGCACCTCCCGGATCAGCGCCGCCACGTCCCGGTCCGTCGCCGGCACCAGGCGGTGCGCCAGATCACCCAGCAACTCCGCCGGCGCCCCCGCCAGACCGAAACTCAGGATCGCGCCCACCGCCGGATCCACCGCCGCCCCGATCACCGTGTCCACCCCGCGCGGCGCCAGCTGCTGCACCACCAGCCGCGCCTGCGCCGCCCCGCCCAGCAACGCGTCCAGCTCCCGGTGCGCCCGCCGCAGCCCCTCCTCGCCGTCCAGGTCCAGCCGCACGCTCCCCAGGTCCGGCCGGTGCCGCAGGTGGTCCGCCGTCGCCTTCAACGCCACCGGATAGCCCAGCCGCCGCGCCGCCCGCACCGCCGACTCCTCGTCCGGCGCCGGCAGCACCGGCCGCACCGCGATCCCGTAGCAGCCCAGCAGCGCCTCCGCGTCCGCCTCCGGCAGCGTGAACCGGGCCCCGCCCGGCTGCGTCCGCGCCGCCACCGCCAGCCGCGTGCCCAGCGCCCCCTCCACCAGCGCCCGCGCCCGCGCCTCGTCGATCCCCTCCAGCTCGGGGATCCGCGCCGTCCGCTCCGCCTCCGCGCTGCGCCGGCGCCACTCGGCGTAGTGCACCGCGTTCGCCAGGGCGTGCACCGCCCGCTCCGGCGCCGGGAACGCCGGGATCCGGCCCGCCCGCAGCCGCTCCGCCAGGCCTCCCAGTGCCAGGTGCGTCAGCAGCAGCGGCTTGCCCAGCTCCCGGGCCCGCTCCCCGGCGTCCAGCAGCGCCGCCGCGACCTCCGGCTCGTCGTCCGGCTCCGGTGCCCCGCCGCCGTGCACCCCGATCGGCGGGATCGCCACCGCGATCACCGCGTCCACCGCCGGGTCGCCCAGCGCCGTCCCCAGCGCGATCCGGAAGTTCTCCCCCGTGGCCGCCGTCGTCAGGTCCACCGGCGACCGCGGCCGCAGCCCGCTGCCCAGGCACGCGTCGTACGTCAGCAGCCCCAGCGAGTCCGAGTTCCCCACCACCGCCACCCGGTCGCCCGCCGGCAGCGGCTGGCCCGCCAGCAGCTCCCCCGTGTCGAACAGGTCGGTGATCGTCTCCACCCGCACCACCCCGGCCTGCCGGAACAGCGCGTCCACCGTCGCGTCCCGCAGCCGGCTCGACGCCGGCTGCACCGCGTGCCCCGGCGGCAGGCTCCCGGTGTGCCGCGCCCCCTTGACCACCACCACCGGCTTCGACGTGGCCAGCCGCCGGGCGATCCGCGTGAACTTCCGCGGATTGCCGAACGACTCCATGTACATCAGCACCACCTCGGTGGCGGCGTCCTCCTCCCAGAACTGCAGCATGTCGTTGCCCGACACGTCCGCCCGGTTCCCCACCGAGGCGAACGACGACACCCCGAGGCCCCGCCGGTGCGCCGCCTCCAGCAGCGCCACCCCGATCGCCCCCGACTGGCAGAACACCCCGAACGGGCCGCGGGCCGGCAGCACCGGCGCCAGCGACGCGTTCAGCGGCCGCTCCGGGTCCGTCGACACCAGCCCGAAGGCGTTCGGGCCCACCACCCGCATCCCCGCCGCCCGCGCCTGCCGCACCAGCGCCCGCTGCCGGTCCCGCCCCTCCGGACCGGTCTCCGCGTACCCGGCCGTCACCACCACCAGGCCCTGCACCCCGTGCGCGCCGCAGTCCGCCACCACCGCCGGGACGGCCGCCTCCGGCACCGCCACCAGCGCCAGGTCCACCGGCCCCGGGATCTCCAGCAGCGACCGGTGCACCGGCACCCCGTCCAGCACCGTCCCGTCCGGCGCGCTCCGGTTCACCGCGTACAGCTCGCCGTGGAACCCGGCCAGGCTGCGCAACAGGCCGCGCCCCACCGACTGCGGATTGCGCGACACCCCGACCACCGCCACCGACCGCGGCGTCAGCAACCGCTGGACCGAGCGGGCCTCGGCCCGGTGCTCCCGGCCGCGCATCACCGCCAGCGAGGCCGCCGTCGGCTCCAGGTCGAACTCCAGGTGCACCACGCCGTCGGCGAAGCTGCGGTGCTGGGTGTAGCCGGCGTCGGTGAAGACCTTCACCATCTTGCGGTTCTCCGGCAGCACCTCCGCGGTGAACCGGCGGATGCCGCGCTCCTGGGCGACCGCCGCGATGTGCTCCAGCAGCGCCGAGGCGACGCCGCGGCCCTGGTGGGCGTCCTGCACCAGGAAGGCCACCTCGGCGTCGGTGCCGGTGGTGGAGGGGCGGCCGTCCTCGTCGATCCGGTCGTAGCGGACGGTGGCGATGAACCGGTCCCGCACCACCGCCGCCAGGCCCACCCGGTTCACGTAGTCGTGGTGGGTGAAGCGCCGCACGTCCTTGTCGGACAGCCGCGGGTACGGGGCGAAGAAGCGGAAGTACTTCGACTGCTCGGAGACCTGCTCGTAGAACTCGACCAGCCGCTCGGCGTCGGTCGGGGTGATCGGCCGGATCCGGGCCGCGCCGCCGTCGCGCAGCAGGACGTCGGCCTCCCAGTGCTGGGGGTAGCCGGTCTCGTCGGCCGGGTCGGTGCCCGGCTCGTCGGCCGGGTCGGTGCCCGGCTCGATGGCCGGGTCGGTGCCCGGCTCGATGGCCGGG
>NZ_JBEYFP010000129.1:0-12698 GCF_040634455.1 Kitasatospora sp. NPDC007106 | reverse complement strand
CGGGCACCCGGCCGGGTGCCCGCCGCAGGCTCAGCCGTCGGCGCGGGCCGGGCGGCGCGAGGTCAGCGGGGTCAGCGCCCAGGTCGCCAGCGCCGGCACCAGGAAGCCGAACAGCGAGGCCGAGGTCCACGGCTGCGGGGTGAAGCCCACCGCCGACTGCAGCCCCTGCCAGAAGTCCGTCCACCAGCCGGCCACCGCGGTCGGCGCCAGGAACTGGTACGTGGCGAAGCCCAGCGCCCACGGCAGCAGCATCAGCCAGCGAGCCGGGGCGTCCTGGCCGGTGTCCCAGCCGTTCCGGCCGGCCCCGAGGAAGTAGTCCACCGCCAGCACCGCCAGCAGCGGCACGAAGACCGCGCCGATCAGGTAGAGGAAGCTCGCGTAGGTGTCGTTGAACTCGCCCTCCTCGACCCGCAGCGCCAGCAGCGTCACCAGGGCGCCGATGCCGCCGGTGAGCAGCCGCCGGTCCACCTTCGGCAGCAGGTTGTGCACCGACATCGCCGTCGAGTACACGTTCGCGAAGGACTGGTCGGTCTCGCGGACCACCAGCACCAGCAGGAAGGCCCAGCCGGCCGCGACGCCGGTGAACGAGGAGAAGATCTTCGAGGTGTCGCCGCCGGACTGCAGCAGTGCGATCAGGCCGAGCACGTAGCACCAGACCTGCGCCAGCGAGTAGCCGGCGAAGGTGCCCCAGTACGCCGAACCGGGCGTGCGCGCGTGCCGGGTGTAGTCCGCGGCCAGCGGCACGAAGGAGATCGACACCGCGATGATCGCGTCGGTCGCCGGGAGGAAGCCGTCCCAGTTGCCCGCGCCCGGGTCGGGGAAGCCCTGCCGGCCCAGCTGGACGGTGAAGTAGACCATCGCCACGCCGACCGCGACGGCCACGTACTTGCGCAGCACCGCGATCGAGCCGAGCGGCCAGATGGTGAGCGCCGTGGTCAGCACGCCGGCCAGCAGCACGAACAGCCAGCGCCAGCCCTGGGTGCCCGCCACCGTCTGGGCGCCGCCCGCGATCACGATCAGCTCGAAGACGCCCCAGCCGATGCACTGCAGGATGTTCAGCACCGTCGGCAGGTACGACAGCCGGGTGCCGAACAGGCCGCGCAGCACCGCCATCGCGGGGGCGCCGGTGCGGGCGCCGATCAGCGCGGCGACGCCGAGCATCGCGGTGCCGATCACCGTGCCGGTGACGATCGCGGTGACCGCCGCCGCGAAGGACAGCTCGTGGCCGGCCGTGCCGAGCACGGTGGCGGCGCTCTGGAAGCCGATCAGGCTGACCCCGAGGTTGGCCCAGAGGGCGAACTGGGCGCGGAAGTCGAGCGTCCGCGGCGGGGCGGTGTCCAGCACGAGCGGCGCCTCGACGCGCCGGCCGGCCTCGACACCGGGAACAGGGGCAGGCGAAACAGCCGTCATGGCCGGTACTCCCTACGCCGGCATTACCCGGACAGGTTCAGGCGGTCAGCGCCCCCTCGTCCGGCCCGGACTCCGCCCGGCCGGTCGATCGGCGCACTCTCAGCCTGGAAGGTCCAAGCTCCCGCGTGTTCAGATGAGGACGACAGGCTAACGAACCCTGCCGCGCACGCCAAGGGCCGGAGGTTTCCGTTCCGCATCGCGGGACGGCGGCCCGCCGGCCGCGTGCCGCACCCCGCCTTTCGCGTTCCGCCGCAGGTCGGACGCATCCTGTCAGGGACGGCTAAGGATTCTTAGCCGTTCTTCAGAAGGCTCCTTACGGCAACCGAATCAGCCATGCGAAACACTATGGGCCAAGGATCTGTCAGCTATGGAGGTCGTCCGTGAGCAACGAGCACGCGAGTGGGTCCACCGGGCCGCAGGAGGAGCAGCTGCCCTCCGGCGAGCCCCGTACGGTGGGTCCGGCTCCTGACACCGCGGCGGCCCCGCCGCCGCCGGTCGTCGAGTCCGCGCCCACGCTCGCTCTCTCCAAGCTGAGCGAGCCGGCCCCGGCCGCGACCTCGTACATCGACGCCCCGCCGCCGGTCGTGCCCGCGGCCCCGGCCGCGCCGTCGTACCTGGACGCGCCGCCGCCGGCCGTCCCCGCCGGCTCCCCGTACGCCGACGTCCCGCCGCCCGCGGCGGCGGCCGCCCCGGGCCAGCCCCAGCCGCAGCCGGCCAACCCGTACGCGCCGCCCGCCGCGGCCACCGACCCGTACGGCACCCCGGCGGCCCCGCCGCCGGCCGGTCCCACGCCGCCCGGCGAGGCGCACCACCCGTTCGGCGCCGGCCACCCCGTCGGCGGCTGGGGCCACCCGGCCGGCGGCCCCGGCGGCACCGGCAACCCGGGCGAGCCCGGCGGCCCCGGGTACCCGTACCCGCCGGTCGGCGGCCCGGCCCCGCGCCGCAAGCGCGGCGGCCTCGTCGCCCTGATCGCCGCGGTCGCCCTGGTCGCCGGCGTGGCCGGCGGTGCCATCGGCGCAGCGGTCAGCGGCGGCGACAGCTCGGACGGCACCAGCCGGACGAGCACCACCGTCAGCGTCAGCGACAGCCGCAAGGTCACCGACCGCGCCCCGGACTCGGTCGCCGGCATCGCCGCCAAGGCGCTGCCCAGCACCGTCACCATCAAGGCGCAGGGCTCGCAGGAGTCCGGCACCGGCACCGGCTTCGTCTTCGACACCGAGGGCCACATCCTCACCAACAACCACGTGGTCGCCCCGGCGGCCTCTGGCGGCAAGCTCACCGTGAAGTTCTCCGACGGCTCGTCCTACACCGCCTCGGTGGTCGGCCGTGCCCAGGGCTACGACGTCGCGGTGATCAAGCTCGACAACCCGCCGAAGGACAAGCTCGTCCCGCTGCCGCTCGGCGACTCCGACAAGGTCGCGGTCGGCGACGCCACCATCGCCATCGGCGCCCCCTACGGCCTCGAGGGCACCGTCACCACCGGCATCATCAGCGCCAAGGACCGCCCGGTCGCCTCCGGCGACGAGACGGGGGCGCAGGCGTCCTACATGAACGCCCTGCAGACCGACGCCTCGATCAACCCGGGCAACTCCGGCGGCCCGCTGCTCAACGCCTCCGGCGCGGTGATCGGCATCAACTCGGCGATCCAGTCCAACACCAGCGGCAACGGCCGGGCCGGCTCCATCGGCCTCGGCTTCGCGATCCCGATCAACCAGGCCAAGTGGGTCGCCGAGACACTGATCAAGGACGGCCAGCCGGTCTACGCGATCCTCGGTGTGCTCCGCAACGACGACTACAAGGGCGACGGCGCCCAGATCCAGACCAACGCCGTCCAGGGCACCCCGGCCGTCACCCCGGGCGGCCCCGCCGACCAGGCCGGCCTGAAGCCCGGCGACGTCATCACCAAGCTCGGTGGCATCCCGATCGACAGCGGCCCGACCCTGGTCTCCGAGATCTGGACGCACAAGCCGGGCGAGAAGGTCGAGGTCGAGTACACCCGCGACGGCAAGGCCGCCAAGACCACCGTCGTCCTCGGCGAGCGCAAGGGCGACAACTGACCCCGCCCGGGGTCACCCGGCCCCGGAAACGGAGTGCACCGAACCCGCTCCGACCCGTTAGGCTGACCTCCGCCAGGAGGGTTGCCCGAGCGGCCTAAGGGAACAGTCTTGAAAACTGTCGTGGCCTCTGGTCACCGTGGGTTCAAATCCCACACCCTCCGCGTGTGAGGAAAGAAGTACCGGCTCAGGGCGGGTACCGGCTACGGCCGGTGCCCGCCCTCTGCGTTGGGCGGGGGCGGGGGCGGCCCCCGTTCGGGTCGTCCGCGTTGCCCGGGGCGGGGCGGGGCCGTCGGATGGAGGTGTGCCGTGCCCGTACCCGGTGCCGCGGAGCGTGCCGGGCCGACGACAGGAAACCGCTGCCATGTACGTCCGCACCCTCTACGCCACCGGCGACCCCGCCCGGATCGACGAAGCGCTCGACGCGCTCCGCGCCGAGGCCGTCGGCCTGCTCACCGACCGTCCCGGCTACCGCGGCTACGGCCTCTTCGCCGACCGGACGGTCGGAAAGATCGCCATGGGGTCCTGGTGGGAGAGCGAGCAGGCCCAGCAGGACAGCGACGAGGCGCTGAAGGCCCGCCGGGCCGCCCTGCTGGCGCCGTTCGCGGGCACGGTCACCGTCGACGTGTGGGAGGCCGCCGCCTTCAGTCCGCCGGCCCCGGCCGCGCCCGGCGCGGGCTTCCGGATGGTCCGTGCGGACATCGACCCGGCCCGGATCGACGACCTGGTCGAGCGGTTCCGCACCACGCTGCTGCCCGAGATGGGCCGGCTCGACGGCTTCGTCTCCGGCACCCTGCTGGTGAACCGCGCGGAGGGCCGCTCCTCGGTCGGCACGATCTTCCGCGACCGCGCCGCGCTGGAGGCCTCGCGCGCCCCGCAGGCCGCCCTGCGGGCCCGGAACGTCCCGGCGGCCGGGGTGACCGTCCGCAGCCTGGAGGAGTTCGAGGTGGTCCTCCTGGACCGGCCGGCCGACCACGGCTGAGCCCGCCCGCTCCACCGCACCGGCACTCCTGACCGCCCGTCAGGGGTGCCGATCGGTGTTCGCGCACCGTCCTTGCCGCGCCCGCCCGACGGGGGCAGAGTGCAGAGCGGACGGACGTGCGAGAGACGGAGGCTGCCGTGGGTGATCTGGTCGACCGGCTGGTGTCGGGGCTCCCGGAGGCGGCGGTCGCCGTCGATCCGGACGTGGTCGCCTCGTACGCCCACGACATGGCCGGGTTCTGCGAGGCCGGGTCGCCGGCCGTGGTGGTCTTCCCGGAGACCGTCGAGCAGGTCCAGCACGTGCTCCGCACGGCCACCGAGCTGCGGGTGCCGGTGGTGCCGCAGGGCGCCCGGACCGGGCTGTCCGGCGGGGCGAACGCCGTGGACGGCTGCATCGTGCTGTCGATGGTCAAGATGAACCGGATCCTGGAGGTCGATCCGGTCAACCGGCTCGCCGTCGTCGAGCCGGGCGTGGTGAACGCCGAACTCTCGCGGGCCGCGGCCGGCCACGGCCTCGCCTACCCGCCGGACCCGTCCAGCTGGGAGTCCTGCACCATCGGCGGCAACATCGGCACCGGCGCGGGCGGCCTCTGCTGCGTGAAGTACGGCGTCACCGCCGAGTACGTGCTCGGCCTCGACGTGGTGCTGGCGGACGGCCGGCTGCTGAGCACCGGCCGCCGGACGGCCAAGGGCGTCGCCGGGTACGACCTGACCCGGCTGCTGGTCGGCTCCGAGGGCACCCTCGGCGTGGTGGTGCGGGCGGTGGTCGCCCTGCGGCCCGCCCCGGCCCCGCAGCTCGCCCTGGCGGCGGAGTTCCCCAGCACCGAGTCGGCGAGCGCCGCCGTGTGCGCGGTGATGGCGGAGGGCCACGTGCCCTCGCTGATGGAGCTGATGGACGCGACGACCGTCCGCGCGGTCAACGCGATGGCCCGGATGGGACTGCCGGAGTCGACCCGGGCGCTGCTGCTGGTCGCCTTCGACGGCCCGGCCAAGGAGGCCGAGCTGGCCGAGGTGGCCCGGCTGTGCCGGGAGGCCGGCGCGAGCGAGGTCGTCCCGGCCGAGGACCAGGCCGAGTCGGACATGCTGCTGGAGGCCCGCCGGCTCTCGCTGCCCGCGATGGAGCGGCTCGGCACCACGATGATCGACGACGTGGCGGTGCCGCGCTCCCGGCTGGGCGAGATGCTCGACGGCGTCGCCGCGATCGCCGAGCGCCACCGGCTGACCATCGGCGTGGTCAGCCACGCCGGGGACGGCAACACCCACCCGGTGGTGATCTTCGACTCCGCCGATCCGGACGAGACCGCCCGCGCCCGGGCCTCCTTCGACGAGATCATGGCGCTCGGGCTGGACCTCGGCGGCACAGTCACCGGCGAGCACGGCATCGGCCTGCTCAAGCGGGAGTGGCTGGCCCGCGAGCTCGGTCCGGTCGGGTTGGAGCTCCAGCGGCAGATCAAGGCGGTCTTCGACCCGCTCGGCATCCTCAACCCCGGCAAGGCCCTCTGAGGACCTCGCCGGGCGGGGCGTGCGGATGCTCCCGCGCGCCCCCGGCGGACGCGGCAGGTGTGCGGTGAGCTGAGGACAACCGGCTCGACATCACGCTAAAGGGCGAAAAGGGTACGTCGAGCTATGCCTTTGTCGATTTGTTGCGGGAGTCTTCTCTCCGGCGGGCCCCGCCGACGAACCCGGCCACGGAGGACATGCATGGGGAGCTTCACCGCGCCGCACCGGATCTGCGCACCGGGGGCCGCCGCGGACTGAGCCGGTCCTCCCGGACGGCCGAGCAACACGGCCGCACCACCCGTCGGCGGGGGCGCCGAGCGGGGGAGCGGCCCGCGGCGCCCCGGGAGGACACCGGACACCAGGGCGCGGAAAGGGTCTCCGAAGCCCGACGGGCGGGCGGTGCCGAACCACGGCACCGCCCGCCCTCCTGCATTCCGTCCGTCCTCCGGGCGGGTGGGCCGCCGCCGGCGCCGTGCGGTCAGCGGCGCACCGTCAGCGGCGTGCCGTCAGGGTGGCCCCCACACTGGCCGCGACCACGCAGCCGATGCCGGCCAGCTGCACCCCGCCGAGCAGCTGCCCCAGCACGACCAGCCCGACCAGGGCGCTGACCGCCGGGTCCAGGCTCACCAGCACGCTGAACACCCGCTGCGGCATCCGCCGCAGGGCGGTCATCTCCAGCGCGTACGGCACCACCGGGAAGAGCAGTGCCACCCCGCCGACCGCGAGCAGCAGCAGGGCGGGCGAGGGCGCGGCGGAGAGCCCGTGCCAGGCCGGGGCCGCGCCGAAGGGGGCGACGGCCAGCGCGGCGACCGTGAAGGAGACGGCCAGCCCCTCGAAGCCCTTGAACACCGCGCCCACCTTGTCGGTGAACAGGATGTACCCGGCGTAGCAGGCGGCCGCGCCGAAGGCGTAGCCGAGGCCGACCGGGTCGAGGGCCGCGCCGCCGGAGCCCTCGCCGAGCAGGGTGAGCAGCACCACGCCGCCGGCCGCGAGCAGCGCCCACAGCAGGTGGCTCGCCCGGCGGGACAGCGCGATGGCGACGGCGAGCGGGCCGAGGAACTCGATGGTCGAGGCGGTGCCCATCGGCAGCCGGTCGGTGGCGCCGGCGAACAGCAGGGTCATCCCGGCGGACGCCAGCCCGAGCAGGACGGCCGAGACCAGGTCGCGCCGGCTGCGGCCGCGCAGCCGCGGCCGGGTGACGGCGAGCAGGACCACCGCGGCCACGGCCAGCCGCAGGAAGGTGGCCCCGCCGACGCCCAGCACGCCGAACAGCGACTTGGAGGAGGCGATACCGAGCTGGCAGGTGACCATGGCCGCCACACACAGCAGCGGCGCCGGGATCGATCCCAGGCGCCGCTGCGGGGTGGTGGTCCGTTCGGGACGGCCGGCCGGTGGCCGGTGCCGTTCGGTACGGGGGGTGCCCGTCCCCCCGTCCGGGGGTGCAGCGGCGGCGGGGCCGCGTCGTCGCCAACCACCGCGCTCGCCGGCGGGCTCGCCCTTGGGGGAGGGCGGCATGGCGAAGGCGTCGGCGACGGCGTCGCCGGTGGGAGCCGTGCGGAGCGGCTCGAAGGTGTTGGCAGCGGACATGCCGCCGAGTCTGACGTAAGGACTCACCTGGCTGCAAACCCGTTACCACTATGCGGGACGGGCCCACCGGTCGGGTGAATCGGCGGCCGGGCGGCGCGCGCCTGACCCGGGAGTCCGACGATCCGTCAGTACGACTGTGGCGTGCGCTCCTTGGGAACCGCCGCGCTGGCCGCGGCCACCTCCGTCCTGCTGCTCGGCACCGCCGGCGTCCCCGCGGCCTCGGCCGCGCCCGCCCCGGCGGCCTCCGCCGCGCCGCTCCCGGCCGCGCCGCGGCTGACCCGCACCGTGCTGGCCGACCCGGCCGCCGGTCCCGCCGCCGGCGGCCGGCTGCCCGCCGGCGAGCTCTACCAGGGCCCCGGCTTCGACGCCTGCACCGCACCGCCGCTCCCCACCATGCAGACCTGGTGGGACGACTCCCCGTACGGCGCGGTCGGCATCTACGTGAGCGGCTCCCAGCGCGGCTGCACCCAGTCCCGGCTGACCGCCGACTGGGTGGCGCAGTCCCGGGAGATGGGCTGGCGCTTCGTCCCCACCCACGTCGGCCTGCAGGCGCCGTGCAGCACCAACGGCAGCAAGCCGCGGCACATCGACCCCGCGCGGGCGGCGGCCCAGGGACAGCAGGAGGCGGCCGAGGCCGTCGTGGCGATGCGCGCCCTGGGCTTCGGCGACGGCAGCCCGGTCTACCTCGACATCGAGGCGTACCCGCGCGGCGACAGCCGCTGCAGTCAGGCCGTGACCGACTTCGCCGTCGGCTGGACGCAGGCCCTGCACGCCGCCGGCCACCTCGCCGGCTTCTACTCCAGCGCCGAGTCCGGCATCGCCGACCTCGCCGCCGCGGCGCGGGCCGGCAGCTCCCCGCTGCCGGACGCCGTCTGGTACGCCCGCTGGGACGACCACGCCAACACCACCGACGGCGCGGGCGCCCTCAACCCCGAGCTGTGGACCGACCACGGCCGGATCCACCAGCACCGCGGCAACGTCCAGGAGTCCTACGGCGGCAACGCCCTCACCGTCGACCGCGACGAACTCGACTCGCTCGTCGGCTGAGGGCACCGTCCCGCCCGGCTCAGCCCCGGTACGGCGGGGTGATCCCCCAGTCCCAGTGCGGCGCCGGAGCCTCGGGCAGCGGCGGCGGGTTCGGCCCGGAGTAGAGCACCGCCATCCGGGTGCCCCACTCCAGGTAGTGCGCCAGCACCGCGCGGAACTCCGGGTCGTCCGGCAGCCCCACCTCGTCCGCGGTGTCGGTGAGCAGCGCGATCCACCGGCGGCGCTGCTCCTCGGTGATGCCCCGGCCGAGGTGCCGGGAGGCCATGTGCCGGTGCCCGCCGTACTCCGAGGTGTACCGCGGCGGGCCGCCGAACACCTCGCCGAGCCAGGCCGCGACGTGCTGCGCGTGGGCCGGGTCCTTCCCGGCGAAGACCGGTGCGAGCAGCTCGTCCTCGTCCACCCGCTCGTAGAAGCGGGTGAACAGCCGCTCCAGCGCGGGCGCCCCGCCCGCCCAGGTGTAGAGCGTCGGCGTCGATCCGCCGCGCCCGGCCACCGGCGTGGCCTCCTCCACCGACAGCCCGGCCGGCTCCGCGTACGGCGCGAGCGCCGCCACCAGGGCTCCGCCCTCCGGGCTCTCCCAGAACTCGCGGCGCCCCTCCTCGGAGGTCCAGCGGATCCGCAGCCCGTACCCGTCCGGGTCGCCGGCCGAGCGCTCCAGCGCGTAGTCGACGCACCCCCCGGCGCCGCCCAGGCCCGCCACCGCCCCGCGGCAGGCGGCTTCGAACGCGGCGCGGTGCTGCGGCCCGGCGAGCCGGTACCGGATGTACTCGATGGTCATGGGACGACTGAAGCGCGGGCCGTCGGCGGGGGCAACCGTGCCGTCGCCCGGCCGGCCCCGGAGACGCTGGTCTCAACTCCGCCACGGATGCTGACACCGGGCCCCGGCCGGGGAAAGAATCGGCACGTCAGCGGCGACTACTTGCGAGTAGGCGCCCGCGAGACCCACCACCGGTCAAGGAGGACCCGCGTGTTCAGCACCATGCAGGACGTACCGCTCACCGTCGCCCGGATCCTGGCGCACGGGTCGACCGTCCACGGCCGCTCCACCGTGACCACCTGGGACGGCACCGGCCCGGTGGTCCGCAGCTACGCCGAGGTCGGCGCCCGCGCCGCACAGCTCGCCCACGCCCTGCGCGACGAGCTCGGCGTCACCGGCGACCAGCGGGTGGCCACCCTGATGTGGAACAACGCGGAGCACCTGGAGGCCTACCTCGCGGTGCCGTCGATGGGCGCCGTGCTGCACACCCTCAACCTGCGGCTGCCCGCCCAGCAGCTGGCCTACATCGTCAACCACGCCGCCGACCACGTGGTCGTCGTCAACGGCAGCGTACTGCCGCTGCTCGCCGGCGTGCTCGGACAGCTCGCCGACACCCTCCGGCACATCGTGGTCAGCGGCGAGGGCGACCGCTCGCTGCTCGACGGCTTCGCCGGCACCGTCCACGAGTACGAGGACCTGATCGCCGGCCGCCCGACCGACTACCCCTGGCCCGCGCTGGACGAGCAGCGGGCCGCCGCGCTCTGCTACACCTCCGGCACCACCGGCGACCCCAAGGGCGTCGTCTACAGCCACCGCTCGGTCTACCTGCACTGCCTGCAGGTCATGGCCGCCGACAGCTTCGGCCTCACCTCCCGGGACACCGCCCTGCCGGTGGTGCCGATGTTCCACGTGAACGCCTGGGGCGTGCCGCACACCGCCTTCATGTCCGGCGCGAACCTGCTGATGCCCGACCGCCACCTCCAGCCCAAGCCGCTCGCCGAGATGATCGACCGGGTGCGGCCCACCGTCAGCGCCGCCGTCCCCACCATCTGGACGGGCCTGCTCGACGAGCTCGACGCCGGCTCCTACGACACCTCCAGTCTGCGCATGGTGGTCATCGGCGGCTCCGCCTGCCCGCCCGCCCTGATGAAGGCCTTCGAGGACCGCCACGGCATCGACGTGGTGCACGCCTGGGGCATGACCGAGACCTCCCCGCTCGGCACCTTCTCGCTGCCGCCGGGCGGCCTCACCGCCGAGGAGGAGTGGCCCTACCGGCTCACCCAGGGCCTCTTCCCGGCCTCCGTCGAGGCCCGGCTGATCGGCCCCGGCGGCGAGCGGATGCCGCACGACGGCCGCGCCGCCGGCGAACTGGAGGTCCGCGGCCCGTGGATCGCCGGCGCCTACTTCGGCGGCGCCGGCCGCGACCCGGAGCGCCCCGAGGACAAGTTCAGCGAGGACGGCTGGCTGCGCACCGGCGACGTCGGCACCATCACCGCGGACGGCTACCTCACCCTCACCGACCGGGCCAAGGACGTCATCAAGTCCGGCGGCGAGTGGATCTCCTCGGTCGAGCTGGAGAACCACCTGATGGCCCACCCGCAGGTCGCCGAGGCCGCCGTGGTCGCCGTGCCGGACGAGAAGTGGGGCGAGCGCCCGCTGGCCACCGTCGTGCTGCGCCCCGGCGCCACCGCCGACCTGCGCGAGCTGCGCGCCTTCCTGGCCGAGAGGGTCGCCTCCTGGCAGCTGCCGGAGCGCTGGTCGATCGTCGAGGCCGTCCCGAAGACCTCGGTCGGCAAGTTCGACAAGAAGGTGATCCGGGCCGACTACGCCGCCGACCGCCTCGCGGTCACGCTGCTCGGCAAGGAGTGACGGACGGGCTCCTCTCCCACTGCGGGAATACCCCTGGGGGGTATAGCGTTCCGTCTGGCGGAACCCGCGAGGGGAGAGGAGCCCGCACCATGGAGCACCACCCGCACCACCCGACCGAGCACCACACCCACCCGCACCACGAGCACCAGCACCACGCACACGGTCGCGGGCAGCAGGCCGCCGGCCGCGACTCCGGCTGGTCCACCGCCGTCCGGGCCACCCTGCACTGCCTCACCGGCTGTGCCGCCGGCGAGATCCTCGGCATGGTCGTCGGCACCGCCCTCGGCCTGCACACCGGCGCCACCGTCGCGCTCTCGGTCGCGCTGGCCTTCGTCCTCGGCTACGCCCTCACCATGTACGGGGTGCGGCGGGCCGGCCTGCCGCTCGGTGCGGCCCTGAAGGTCGCCCTCGCGGCCGACACCGTGTCGATCCTGGTCATGGAGCTGATCGACAACACCGTCATGGTCGCGGTGCCCGGCGCCATGGACGCCGGACTCGGCAGGCCGCTGTTCTGGGCCTCCCTGCTGTTCTCCCTGACGGTCGCCTTCGCCCTCACCGTGCCGGTCAACCGGTGGCTGATCTCCCGCGGGCGCGGCCACGCCGCGGCCCACGCCCACCACTGAGCGGGCGTCAGCCGCCGGCGACCGTACCGGCCTCGGAGAGCGAGCCGATCCGGCCGAGCAGGTCGACGATCCTGGACTGCACGTCCTCGGTCGTCGACCGTTCGGCGAGGAACAGCACGGCCTCGCCCGTCCGCAGCCGCGGCAGGGCCTCCCGGTCCAGGCCGTCCGAGGTGTAGACGACCAGCGGGGTGCGGTGCAGCCGGTCGTTGGCGCGCAGCCAGTCCAGCAGGCCCAACTGGCGGCGCTCGATCCGCTGCAGGTCCATCACCACCAGGTTCGGCTGGACGCTGCTGGCCCGGGCCACCGCCTCGTTCTCGTCCGGAGCGTGCTCGACGTGCATGCCGCGCCGCTCCAGGCTGGCGATCATCGCCCCGGCGACGTCCGGGTCGGACTCCACCAGCAGCACCCGCGGGGCGTGGTTCTCGCTGTCCCGCGGGGCCAGCGCCCGCAGCAGCACCGCCGGGTCGGCGCCGTACGCCGCGTCCCGGGCCGACAGCCCGATCCCGGCCGTGACCAGCACCGGCACCCGCCGGTTCAGCGCGGCGGTGCGCAGCGACTCCAGCGCCGTCCGGGTGATCGGCCCGGTCAGCGGGTCGACGAACAGCGCGGCCGGGAAGCCCGCCACCTGCGCGTCGACCTCCTCCCGGGAACGCACGATCACCGGCCGGTAGCCGCGGTCCTGCAGCGCCTGCTTGGTGGAGGCGTCCGGCTCGGGCCACACCAGCAGCCGCCGCGGGCCGCCGTCGATCGCCGGCACCAGCACGGTCGGCTCGTCGGCGGGGACGGGCGCCGCCCCGGCCGGGGCCAGCTCGGACAGCGGCCGAGGGGGCGTCCGCAGCTCCAGCGCGGCCGGCGCGGCCGGCGCGGCCG
>NZ_JBEYFP010000128.1:0-12833 GCF_040634455.1 Kitasatospora sp. NPDC007106 | reverse complement strand
GCCGCGGCGCGGGCCTCCTTGCCGCCGGCACCGCGGCCTCCCTGCTGCTCGGCGGCGCGCTCGCGCTGACCGGCACCAGCGCCCAGGCCGCCCCCACCAACTCGACCGGCGCGCCCGCCACTTCGGGCGGCATCAAGGTCGCGTACTTCGACCAGTGGTCGATCTACTCCAACGCGTACTACCTGAAGACCGTTCAGGACACCGGCGTGGCCTCCAAGCTGGACTACCTGATCTACGACTTCGCCAACATCGACCCGACCAACCTCACCTGTTTCGAGGCGACCAAGGCCGCCTCGCAGAACGAGGACGACCCGAACGCGGGCGACGGCGCGGGTGACGCCTACGCCGACTACCAGAAGACCTTCGACACGGCGACCAGCGTGGACGGCGTCGCCGACACCTGGAACCAGCCGCTGGTCGGCAACTTCAACCAGCTGAAGAAGCTGAAGGCGAAGAACCCGAACCTCAAGGTGCTGCTGTCGATCGGCGGTTGGACCTACTCCAAGTACTTCTCCGACGTGTCGGCCACCGACGCGGCGCGCAAGAAGTTCGTCTCCTCCTGCGTCGACATGTTCATCAAGGGCAACCTGCCCGTGCAGGGCGGCTTCGGCGGTGCCGGCTCCGCGGCCGGCGTCTTCGACGGCTTCGACATCGACTGGGAGTACCCGGGCGGCGGCGGCCACACCGGCAACCACGCCTCGCCGAACGACAAGCAGAACTTCACCGCGCTGATGGCCGAGCTGCGCTCCCAGCTCGACGCGCAGGGCAGGACCGACGGCAAGAGCTACGCGCTCTCCGCCGCGGTCGGCGCCGGCCAGGACAAGATCAAGAACGTCGAGACCGACAAGCTCGGCCAGTACCTGACCTTCCTCGACGTCATGACCTACGACATGCACGGCGCGTGGGACAAGACCGGCCCGACCAACCACCAGGCGCCGATCTACAACAACCCGAGCGACCCGATGACCCCCGTCCCGGGCGGCACCGGCAAGTACTCGATCGACAACGCCATCAAGGCGTGGACGGTCGGCGACCCGCAGTACGGCATCCCCGGCGGCTTCCCCGCCAAGAAGATCAACATGGGTGTGCCGTTCTACTACCGCGGCTGGACGGGCGTCCCCGCCGGTGCCAACCACGGCCTGTTCCAGAGCGCGACCGGTCCCGCCCCGGGCGCGGCGATGTCGGGCAACGTCGCCGGCATCCAGATGTACAAGGAGCTCGGCAGCTTCGTCGGCAACGCGGCCAACACCTACTGGGACGACGCGGCGAAGACCTCGTACTTCTACGACGGCACCACCTTCTGGACGGGTGAGAACGCCAAGTCGATCCAGGCCAAGATGGACTACGCGCACTGCAACGGCCTCGGCGGCTCCTTCGCCTTCTCGCTGTACGACCTGGGCACCCAGACCTCGCTCTTCGACACGATGGTGACCGCGACCAACGGCTCCGCCGCCTCCTGCCCGGCGCCGACCACCTCGCCGACCGCCTCCGCCTCGCCGAGCTCCTCGCCCAGCACCTCGGCCTCGCCGAGCTCCTCCCCGTCGACCTCGCCGTCGACCTCCCCCTCGACCTCGGCCAGCCCGACCGGTGGCACCTGCACCGCCCCGAGCTGGAACGCCGCCACGGTCTACGCGACCGCCGGTGCCAAGGTCTCCTGGAAGGGTCACAACTACACCAACAAGTGGTGGACCCAGGGCGAGGACCCGACCCTCAGCGGCCAGTGGGGCGTCTGGACCGACAACGGCGCCTGCTGACCAGCACGACGTCGGACGACCCGCACCACCCCCCGCTGAACGGGACTGCCCCGGACGGAACCTCCGTCCGGGGCAGTCCCCTTCGCGTGCGTGCGGGCGCCGGTCAGTCCAGGTCCTCGGTGCGGCCGAGGGCGTCCGGCTGGCTCCGCTCGATCCGGCGCAGCATCCGGCCGAGCATCGCGGAGAGCGCGCCGCGGTCGTCGCCGGTGATGTCCTGCAGCAGGTCGGCCTCGAAGACGGCGGCCATCCGCATCAGCTCCAGCCACTTGTCGCGGCCGGTCTCGGTCAGCTCGATGATCACCCGGACCCGGTTGGCCTCGTCGCGCTCACGGGTGACCAGGCCGTCGGCGACCATCCGGTCGATCCGGTGGGTCATCGCCGCCGGGGTGAGACCCAGCCGCTTGGCGAGGTCGCCCGGGCCGAGCCGGTAGGGGCTGCCGGCGAAGACCAGGGCCTTCAGCACCTCCCACTCGGCGGACGTGATTCCCAGCACAGCCAGCTGTCGGCTGTAGGCCACGTTCATCCGGCGGGACAGCCGGGAGAGCGTGGACACGATCGTCTCGACCTGCGGGTCCACGGTGGGGAATTCCCGCTGGTAGAGGGCCACCTGCTCGGCGATGCCGAGCTCGGAGGCGGCCGGCTCGTCCGGCTTGCGTGTGCTCATGGCCGTCATTCTCCCACGCATCGTGCAGCTGTTAAGCCTTTGACACCTGAGTCTTCGAAGACTTAGATTTTAGCTCTGAAATCTTGCAGGGTTAAAGCAGGAAGGCTTCAACCTTCCTCGACGACAAAGGGGTGTGCACGGTGACCGGCACGGTGAAGCAGTGGGTACGGCGGGCGGACGCGGCGGGCGGCCCGCTGCGCCGCGTCCAGATGGGCAACGCGCTCAGCGCGTTCGGCAGCGGGTTCACGATGCCGTACATGTTCGTGTACGTGGACCAGGTGCGGGGGCTGGGCTCGCTCGCGGCCGGGATGGTGTTCACCGTCTTCGCGCTCGCGGCGCTCGCCGTCCTGCCGTTCACCGGCCGCGGCATCGACCGGTACGGGCCGCGCCCGGTGCTGCTCGCCGGCGCCGCGCTCGCCGCGGTCGGCGCCTTCGCCTTCGGGCAGGCCGCCACCGCGCCGACCCTGCTGGTCTCCTCGTTCCTGTTCGGCGCCGGCATCACCGCCTGCCAGCCGGCGCTCGCCACGATGATCGTCCGCAGCACCGGCCGGGCCGGCCGCTCGCGGGCCTTCGCCCTGCAGTTCACCCTGGTCAACCTGGGCATGGGCATCGGCGCCCTGGTCGGCGGCCAGATCGTCGACCCCGCTGACCCGGCCAGCCTCACCCGGCTGTTCACCATCGAGGCGCTGACCCTGCTGGGCCTGGCCCTGGTGGCCGGCACCGCCCGCGTCCCGCAGGCGGAGCCCGTCCCGGCCGCCGGGCACGGCGCGGGCCAGGGGCAGGGCCGGGGCCTGCGCACGGTGCTGAAGGACAAGGCCATGCTGCGGCTCTGCCTGCTCGCCGGTCTGATCTTCTTCACCTGCTACGGGCAGTTCGAGTCCGGTGTCGCCGCCTTCGCCACCGACACGGTCGGCACCGCGCCGTCCGTGCTCGGCATCGCGATCGGCGCCAACGCGCTGACCATCGTGCTGCTGCAGATGGTCGTCGTCCGGCTCACCGAGCGCCGCCGCCGCACCACCGCGATGGCCGCCGCCGGCGTGGTCTGGCTGGGCGCCTGGACGGCCGCCCTGGTGGCCGGCCTGGTCCGCTCGGACGCGCTCGCCGCGACCGTCGCCGTGGTGGCCGTGTACGCGCTGTTCGGCGTCGGCGAGTCGCTGCTCGCACCGACCCTCGGCCCGATCGTGGCGGACCTGGCCCCGGCCCGGCTGCTCGGCACGTACAACGCCGCGCACGCCCTGGTGAAGCAGACGGCCATCGCGGTCGGCCCGGCCGTCGGCGTGCTGCTGGTCGGCGCCGGCACCTGGCCGCTGTACCTGCTGGCGATGACGGCCTGCACCGTGCTGATCGTCGTACTGGCCGTCCGGCTGCGCGGCCACCTGACGCCGGCGCAGGACAACGCCGTCGTCACCGTGGCGCAGGTCCGGCCGGTGGTGCGGGAACTGCAGACCGCGGCCTGAGCCGCCGTCAGGCCGCATCCGGCTCGGATGCGGCCTTCACCCGTCCGGCCTACTGTCGAAAGCGGGGCCGCCGGCCGCGGCGGCCCCGCACCGGCCGGAAGGACGGCTCACCATGGCATCCCCTGCGAACGGCGACCTGCGTCCGGAGGAACTGGCCGAGGGCTTCACCGGCCGGGTGCTGCTGCCCGGCGACGAGGCCTACGGCGAGGCGAGGGCCATCCACAACGCCATGATCGACCGCCGGCCCGCGGTGATCGCCCAGTGCGAGGGGCCCGCCGACGTCGCCGCGGCGCTGGCCTTCGGCCGCAGCCGCGGACTGGAGATCGCCGTCCGCTGCGGCGGCCACGCGGTGAGCGGACAGGCCCTGGTCGACGGCGGCCTCGTGCTCGACCTGCGCCGGATGAACGGGGTGCGGGTCGACCCGGACGCCCGGGTCGCCCGGGTCGGCGGCGGCGCCCTGATGCGCGACCTCGACCGGGCCACCCAGCCGCACGGCCTCGCCACCACCGGCGGCCGCGCCTCCACCACCGGCATCGGCGGCTTCGCCCTCGGCGGCGGCTCCGGCTGGCTGGAGCGCCGCTTCGGCCTGATGTGCGACAACCTGCTCGCCGCCGACCTGGTCACCGCCGACGGCCGCCGGGTGCACGCCAGCGCGCAGGAGAACCCCGAGCTCTTCTGGGCACTGCACGGCGGCGGCGGCAACTTCGGCGTGGTCACCGAGTTCACCCTCGGTCTGCACCCGCTGCCCGGCTTCTCCATCGCCCTGCTGCTCTTCGAGGCCGACCGGGGACCGGAGGTGCTGCGCGCCTACCGCGACACCATGGAGGCCGCACCCGACGAGGTCGGCGGCGCCTTCATCTACCTCACCGCGCCGCCCGAGGAGTTCGTGCCCCCGGAGCTGGTCGGACAGCAGGCCGTCGGCGTCCTGCTCACCTACGCGGGCGACCTGGAGAGCGCCCGCCCGGCCTTCGCACCGATGCTCGGACTCGGGCACGCGGCCGAGGTGGTCACCGACATCCCGTACGCCGACCTGCAGTGCATGCTCGACGACCCACCCGGCTTCCGGAACTACTGGTCGGCGGAGTACCTCTCCGGCTTCCCGGACGAGACCGTGGACGCCTTCACCGCCCGGGCCAAGGACATGATCCTTCCCTCGCCGAGCCAGCACATCGTCTTCGCCCTCGGCGGTGCGGTCGCGGCCGGCGACCACGAGTGGCCCGTCCCGTGGCGGGCCGCGCCCTGGGCCGTCCACCCGTTCGCGGTCTGGGAGGACCCGGCGGACGACGAGCGCGGCCGCGCCTGGACGAAGGCCGTCTGCGCCGACATGGCGCCCTGGTCGATCGGCGCCGTCTACCTCAACTTCATCGGAGACGAGGGCGAGGACCGCGCCGCCGCGGGCCGCGGCGCCGAGAACCTCGCCCGGCTCGCCGCCGTCAAGGCCGAGTACGACCCGGCGAACGTCTTCCACTTCAACCACAACATCAGGCCGGCGGCCTGAGGCCGGTCTTCAAGGGCGCACGGATGCCACACAGGTGCCCCCGGCGCCCCTGACGTGTCCACCCTCGCGCCTCTGGCGGCGGTTCCGGGGCGGGCCGGCCGCGGTCAGCCGTGGCGCGGGCCCGCGGGGCGGCGCACCGGTACGGCCGGGGCGGGGTGGGGGTACTGCCTGCGCAGGGCCTCGGCCTCGGCGGACGCCTCCGCGGACAGCGGACGGCGGACGGCGGTCTCCGGGCAGCCCGCCGAACCGGACAGCACCAGCCGGGGCGGGCGCTCCAGGACGAAGGCCGTGTCGCCGTCGGCCACCGTCCGGCCCGCACCGCGCGGCGCCAGGGAGTGGCGCGCGATGACCGCCCCGCTCGACGCGGTGATCGACAGGTCGGACTCGTCCAGCCGGTGGCGGACCTCCACCAGCGCCCCGGCGAGGTCCGGCGGCACGGCGTAGCGGTTGCCGCGGAAGTGGACGAGCCCCCGCTGGTCGACCGTGCGCAGGGTGCGCACGCAGGCCGGGAACGGCGCCGGCGGCAGCGCCTCCAGCGCCGGGGCGGCGGACGGCGTGCCGTCGCCGGCCGGGATCCGGTCGTCCGACCACGCCGCCAGGCGGTCGAGGATCTGCTGGGCCGCGCGCGGGCCGAGGTCGTCGACGACGCTGCGCCAGTGCTGCCCGGCGGCTGCGGCGCGCCGCTGTTCCTCGGCGGTCGGGCCGGTGGTCTCCAGTTCGATCTCGACCCCGTAGTACCGCCCGACCGGTGCGAACTCCTTGGCCAGCCGGCCGGTCGCCGGGCACCGGACGGGCGCGTCGCGGTCGAAGCGCCAGCGCGGTGCCGTGCCGCCGAGTCGCCGCAGCAGGTGGTCGACGGCCTCCAGCACCTGCGGGAAGTCGTCGCTGTCGAGGAGGACGCCGCGCCAGCGGCGGCCGTGGCGCAACGAGCCGGTCAGCAGGTGGGCCTTCGCGCCGCCGTCCCAGCCGGGCCGGGGGTCGGCGAGGTCCGTCCAGCCGAACCGGATCTCCTCCTGGTCGGTGTGCCCGCCGCCCGCCCCGCCGCCGGGGGCGCCGGGGTGGCAGTGCCTGCACGGCGGGCGCAGCCGGTGTCTGCGCAGGGCACGGGTGAAGGTCGAGTAGCCGCCGCGGTAGCCGAGGTCGGTGATCTCGTCGAAGAGCGCGGTCGCCGGCAGGTGCGGGTCGTCCGCCAGGCGCAGGCGGCAGTAAGGGAGGAAGGAGAGGAAGACGTCCTCGGCCGGGGTGCGCACCCCGGGCTTGCGGTTCCCGGACAGGTACCTCCGGACGGTCTTGCGGTCCCGTCCGAGATGCCGGGCGATCGCCGAGATCGACCATCCCTGGCCGTGGAGCCGCCGGACATCCAGGTATTCGTTCGTGCTGAGCAACCCAAACCCCCTGCGTACAGTCTTGCCGGCCACATCGGCTGATAATTCGCAATGGAACGTTGCAAGAGAGTGACCATACAGCACCGCTTTGAAGATCGGAATCAGAGGAAACGTTCCTCCGGTGCGTGGTGTCCGGGTAATTTCGGAGAGCGCGGCGCGGCACAACCGCGGTGCGCGCCGCACGGATGGGAAAATTCGGCGAGCGGCCTTGAGCATATGCGGGCGCGCACCACCCGCGAGGAGATCCGCAGAGCGCCCGCAAGCGTTCATACGGAATGTCGCCCGAATTCCGCACACCCGGGTGGAAGATCGCTTCGTTGACCATGGTGTGATTCCCATGCCTGACCCAGTGACCCCGCACAGCTCCGAGCGCGACCCGATCTGCAGCCTCGGGGCCTGGCTCTTCGTCCCGGACCGGCAGAACGTCGCGGGCGACGTGGAGACCGGCTACCTGGTGCGCAACGGCCGGCGCGTCGTCCTGTGGCACTGTTCCCGGATCCTCGCCGACTTCCTCCGGACGCTGCGCCGCCTGGAATGCCGGTTCGCCGTTCCCGGCGCCGCCGCGCAGCCCTCCGGCGCCGTGCCTGCCGGTGCCCCGCAACCGCCGCCGACGGACCATTCCGCGGCTGCGCAGGGGAATGAGCCGCCCCGTGCATGACCCACTGCTGGAATTCTTTCGTCCGTACGGAAATGACCCGCTGTTTTCCGGTCCCGGAGAGCATTGTGACGGGGTGGTGGGGTCGCTCGCCGCGGACGCCGGATGGTATGCGGCGCCGACCGTCGAAATGTCCGGTGCCTGGAGTTCCGGCGTTTTCGTGCCGAGCCAGGCGGGGCCGGTCGCCGATTCCGTGCCGCAGCCCGCCCCGCCGCCGCGGACCCCGCGGAAGCGGCGCCGGGTGCGGGCCGCCGAGGCGCGGCGCGAGGAGGCGCTGGGCGAGTTGTTCCGCACCCTGCTCGCCGTCGCGGTGACGGTCGTGTGCGTGCTGGGCTGGGTCCTGTCGTACCCGCCGCTGCAGGACCTCGCCCTCGCCCGGGTGCCCGGCGGGCTGTCCGCGCTGTGGCCGGTGGTGGTCTACGGGCCCTGGCTCGCCGGCTGCCTGTCGGTGCTCCGGGCCGCCCTCGACGGCCGGCGCGCGCTGCACGCCTGGAGCGTCGTCCTCGCCTTCTCGGCGGTCGCCACCGGGCTCTGCGTCTGCGGGGTCGCGCAGACCGTGCCGGACGTCATCGTCGCCGGGCTTCCCCCCGTGGCGGCGGCGATCTGCCTCGACCAGCTCGCGCGCCAGCTGATCACCCGGCACCCCTCCCAGCGGCCGCGGTCCCGGCACGGCGGGCGGACGCGGCGGGGCGGGTGACCCGCCGTGGGGCCGGCGGCAGGGGTCACCGCCGGCCCGTCGGCCGGAGGCCGCCCCCGGACGGCACGCCGGACGGGGGAGCGGCTGACGGATGGTGAGCGGCCATGCAGGACTCCTGGTCGTCGTGGTCCCCCGCGCGGGCCCGGACGGTGGACCGGGTGCCGCGGGCGGCGCAACCACCGTAGAGAGCGATCGGCATATGCCCGATCACATTGCCGTGGTCTCCACAGATTCGGCGCACCACGTGCGATTCGGCCCAACGGCCGCGTACCGGAACCTGTCGGACGCCCCGACCGGCCGCGGACCGTCAGGGCGCGGTGGGCATCAGCAGCGAGAAGGTGCCCGCGCGGTCCGGGAAGCGGACGGCGAGCGGGGCGACCGGGCCGCCGAGCTCCAGCACGAGCTGGCCGCGGGCACCCGCACCGACCGCCTCCAGCAGGAAGTCCCGGTTGACCCGGACGCACAGCCCGTCCCCCTCCTCGGCGCCGCCGACCGTGAGGGCGCCGTCCGCGGAGACGGTGAGCTCCGAGACCGGGAAGTCCACGCCGTCCTGGTCCCGGCGCACGGTGCGGACGGGCCCGGCGCCGAGCCCTTCGATCAGGGCGGCCGCGGCGATCTCCACCCGCCGGACCGGCTCCGGGCGCAGCATCGGGCGGTAGTCGGGGAAGTCGGCGGGCACCGGGCTGCCGGTCACCTCGCGGCCGCCGGCCGCGGCGGCCAGCACGCCCCCGGCCACCGTCAGCTCGGCCGTGCCGTCGCCCGCCCCGGCGAGCAGTCCGCGCAGCGCGTCCACGAACGCGGTCGGCGCGAGCACCGCGACGGACGGCCCCTCGACGGTGCCCGGGGCGGCCTCCGAGACCGCCAGCCGGTAGCGGTCGGTGGCCACCAGCCGCAGCACCGCCCCGTCGGTCTCGAACAGCACCCCCGCGACCTGCGGGAGCGAGCCGTCGGGGCCGACCGCGAAGCGGACGGCGTCCAGGGCGGCCGCGAGCTCGGCGGCGGGCAGGGTCAGACGGGTGCTCTGCACGGGGTTCTCCCTCAGTTCCAGCAGGTGTCGGACGGTGGACAGCTCGCGGCGGGCGTCCGCCAGGCCCTCCTCCAGACGGCGCAGGTGCGCGTCCAGGGCGGCCCGGGCCTCGCCGGGACGGCCGGCCAGCACCCGCGAGACGTCCGCGAGCGGCATGCCGACCCGCCGCAGCCGGGCGATCAGCCGGGCGTCGGCGAGCTGCTCCGGCGCGTACCAGCGGTAGCCGGTCTGCGGGTCGACCCGGGCCGGGCCGAACACGCCCGCGCCGTCGTAGAAGCGCAGGGCGCTGATGCTGAGTCCGCTCAGCCGGGCGGTCTCGCCGATGCTGTGAAGTCCGCTGTCCACACCGCCGACTCTGCCCCCTCGACCAGGTCGAGGGTCAAACCGCGGGGTGCGGTGGACGGAGGTGCCGCGCGGCCGGGCTAGGATCTCTCCGACAAAGGCGACATAGCGCCAGTCCGGGCCTGCGACCCGTCAGCCCGCGACCGCCGCGGCCGCCGCGACACCGAGCGAGGAGCGGCGGCAGACCATGGCGCATCCGGCAGTCACCGAGCATGCACCGGCCACCGGCCTCCCCGTCGCGGCCCGGCCGCCGGCCGTCCGGCGCGGCCCGCTGCCGTGGATCGTGCGGCACGCCGACTGGCTCGGCCCGATCGCCGTCGCGCTGTTCGCCGGACTGCTGCGCTTCTGGAACCTCGCGAAGCCGGACGCCTTCGTCTTCGACGAGACCTACTACCCCAAGGACGCCTGGTCGCTGCTGCACCAGGGCTACGAGGGCGTCTGGCCGGACCTCGCCAACCGGGAGATCATCTCCTCCCCGCAGAAGATCCCGCTGACCGCCGAACCCGCGTTCATCGCCCACCCGCCGCTCGGCAAGTGGGTCATCGCGCTCGGCGAGTGGGTGTTCGGCCTGCACCCCTTCGGCTGGCGGGTGATGGTCGCGCTGCTCGGCACCCTCTCGGTGCTGATGCTCGCCCGGATCGGCCGGCGGCTCTTCTCCTCCACGCTGCTCGGCTGCACCGCGGCCCTGCTGATGGCGGTCGACGGCCTGCACTTCGTGATGAGCCGGGTCGGCCTGCTGGACGGCGTGTCGATGTTCTTCGTGCTCGGCGCCTTCGGCTGCCTGCTCGTCGACCGCGACCGCACCCGGCAGGTGCTCGCCGCGGCCCTCGCCGAGGGCGGCCGGGCCGCCGACGAGGTCCGCCTCGGCCTGCGGCCCTGGCGGATCGGCGCAGGCGTCCTGCTCGGCTGCGCGACCGCGGTGAAGTGGAACGGCCTGCAGATCCTGCTGGTGTTCACCGTGCTGACCCTGCTCTGGGACCGCGCCGGCCGCCGCTGGGCCGGCGCCCGCCGACCGACCCGCAGCCTGCTCCGCCGCGACCTGCTGCCCGGCCTGCTCTCCACCGTCGGCGCCGCGGTACTGGTCTACGTCGCCTCCTGGTCCGGCTGGTTCGCGAGCGACGGCGGCTTCGACCGGCACTGGGCCGACCACCGGGCCGGGCTGTCGATGCCGCGCACCCCGGTGGTGGACGTCCCGCTGCCCCGGGTGCCGATGACCTGGGTGCCGTCCGCACTGCGCGGCTGGTGGCACTTCCACGCCCAGATGTACGACTTCAACACCGGCCTCACCTCGCCGCACACCTACCAGTCCAACCCGTGGAGCTGGCTCGTCCAGGGCCGCCCGGTGTCGATGTACTGGCAGCAGCTCACCGACGGGCAGGGCGGCTGCACGGCGAACGGCGGCTGCGCCTCGCAGATCCTCGCGCTCGGCACCCCGCTGCTGTGGTGGGCCGCCTGCTTCGCCCTCGCGTACGCGCTGTGGCGCTGGGCGTTCCGGCGGGACTGGCGCTCCGGCGCGATCCTGGCCGGCGTCGCCGGGATCTACCTGCCCTGGTTCGGCTACCAGGAGCGGACGATCTTCTCCTTCTACATGGTGATCCTGGTGCCGTTCCTGTGCCTGGCGGTCGCCCAGATGCTCGGCGCGATGCTCGGCCCGGCGGGCTGCAGCCGGCGGCGCCGGATCTGGGGGGCGGCCGGCGCCGGGCTGGTGGTCTTCGCCGTGGTCGGCTGCTTCGCGTACTTCTACCCGCTGTACACGGCGGAGGTGATCCCCATGTCGGACTGGCAGGACCGGATGTGGTTCACCAGCTGGATCTGACCGGTGGCCGCACCGGCCGGACAGCTGCTGCCGGTCACCTGGCTGCTGGGCGTCGAGATCGCGCTGCTGCTCGCCGCGGCGGTCGCGGTGGCCGGCCGGGGGCGGCTCGGCCACGGGCACGCCGTGCTGCGGGCGGGCCTGCGCGCCGTGGTGCAGCTCGGCGCGGTCGCGCTGGTGATCTCCTGGGTGGTCGGCTCGCTCGGGACGTCCGCGCTGTTCGTGCTGCTGATGTTCGGGGTGGCGGTGCGCACGGCGGGCCGGCGGATGACCACCGGCCCGGGCTGGGCATGGGCCGCCCTGCCGATCGGCGCCGGGGTGCTGCCGGTGCTGGTGCTGCTGCTCGCCTCCGGGCTGCTGCCGCACAAGGGCATCGCCCTGATCCCGGTCGCCGGCATCCTGATCGGCGGCGGGCTCACCGCCACCTCGCTGGCCGGCCGGCGGGCGCTGGACGAACTGCGCACCCGGCGCGGCGAGGTCGAGGCGGCGCTGGCGCTCGGCTTCGAGGACCGCGACGCCCGGCTGGAGATCTGCCGGACGGCCGCCGCCACCGCGCTCGTCCCGGTGCTGGACCAGACCCGCACGGTGGGCCTGGTCACGCTGCCGGGGGCCTTCGTCGGCATGCTGCTCGGCGGTGCCGGGCCGGTGCAGGCCGGCGCGGTACAGCTGTTCGTCCTGGTGGCGCTGCTCGCCGTGGAGTCCGCCGCGGTGGTGCTGGTGCTCGAACTGGTCGGCCGGGGCCTGGTGCCCGCCTGACACCTGCGGACGGGCCGCCGGTCAGCAGTTGGGGTCGGCCGAGGCCTTCTCCAGCGCGGCGCGCGTCTTGGGGCCGTACTGGGTGTTGTTGCGCTCGTCGCCCTTGATCCGGGCGTCCCGCTGGAACTCGCTCAGGATCCACTGCGTCCAGGAGTCGAAGGTGCCGGTGGCGAACCAGACGTTGAGGTCGCCGCAGGAGACGGTGATCAGCATCTGCTGCATCGCCCGGACGTCGGGGCCCGAGTCGCCCGGCTTGAGCACCCGGTCGGCCGCCGAGGGGCTGGGCGCCACCGGCGGTGCGGCGCTGGCGCTCGCCGGGGCCGACCCGGCCGGGCTGAGCGCGGCCGCGGGTGCCCGGCTGGCGCTGGCCCGGCCGCTGCCGGCGTGGGTCGGGGAGGCCGAGGACTTCTTGGTGGTGGAGGCGCTCGCGGTCGCCGTCGGCTCGGGCAGCCCGTCGTCCGGGGGCGCCGAGTCGAGGGTGCCGGACGGCGCGGGCAGCGCCTGGTCGAGGTTCGGCTTGTCCGAGGACGGCGACAGGGCCAGCGCCAGACCGGCGCCGACCACCGCGATGCCGAGGCCGGCGGCGATCACCGCGGTGCGGCGCCGGCCGGCGACCAGCTGGGCGCGCTCGCGCCGCTCGGCCCGGCCGCCGGGCTGCTGCGGCGGCGTGCCGTGGAAGTCGAAGACGCCGAGGTCGCCGCCGGCGCCGCGGGGCGCCACCGGCCGGGCCGCGGAGTCCGGGCGCTGCGGGGGCACGCCCGGCGGTGCGGCGGGCGGCGGGGGAG
>NZ_JBEYFP010000127.1:0-12836 GCF_040634455.1 Kitasatospora sp. NPDC007106 | reverse complement strand
GGCCGGCGATCGCCGCGAGGGTGCCGGTCGGCAGGTCGCGGCCGCGGGCGTTGAGGTCGAGCCGGGCCGGGTCGTAGGGCGGCAGCGGCGCGTCCAGGGCGAAGACGGTCGCGGCGTCCCCGGCCGGGCCGGCCGGGGCCTTGGCGAGGGCGGGCAGTTGGCCGGTGAAGGAGCGGAGGTTGGCCAGGGTGCTGGTGTCGACGACCCGGACGAGGGCGGCGTCCCGCTGGAGCTTCTGGAAGAGGCCGCCGCCGGGACCCTCGGTGCGCAGCACGGCGCGGGTGGCGAGGGTGGCGCCGCAGCGGGCGATCGCGTCCTCGACGGCCTCGGCGACCACGTGCTTGGCGGCGCAGCCCCAGATGCTGAACTGCTCGGGGGCGAGGTGGATGCCGCGGGCGGCGGTGAGGGCGACGGCGTCGGCGGCGAGCAGCGCGGCCGCGGCGATCGCGGACTCCCGCCGCTGGTGGGGGGTGTCGAGGAGGCGGCTGCGGCCGGTGCGGCGTTCGGCGGCGAAGCCGAGGGTGAGCCGCAGGGCGGTGTCGGCGCAGCCGAGGCTGCCGGCGGTGGACATCAGCCGGACGACCTGCTGGGCCTTGACCGCGGCCTCCAGGGCCTCGCCGGGCCGGCCGACGACGCGGTTCCCGGGGACGGGGAGGCCGTCGAAGCGCAGGTGGGCGAAGTCGATGCCGCGCATGCCGCCGGTGGGCACGGCGGGGCCGCGGTCGAGTTCGGGCCCGGCCGCGGCGAGGTCGAGCAGGACGGCGGTGAAGGAGCCCGGTCCGCGCTCCCCGGTGCGGGCGACCACGTACGCGGCCTCGCAGCGCTGCCCGAGGCCGACCATCCACTTCTCGCCGGTGAGGCGCAGGCCCGGTCCGTCCGGGTCGCGTTCGAGGCGGGCGGTGTTGGCGAGCAGGTCGCTGCCGTGCTCGGCCTCGGAGAGCGCGAAGGCCACCGCTCCGCCGCCGCGCAGGAGTGCGGCGACCTCCTGCTGCTGGGCGGGCGAGCCGTGCAGCCGGACGCAGGTGGCGGCGGTGATGGAGAACATGGTGGCCGGCATGGCGTTGAGGTCGCGCCGGGCGGCGGTGCGGACGAGCAACAGGCTGCGGTCGAAGGAGCGGAAGGTGCCGCCCCAGTCGGCGGGCAGGTAGTCGAGGTGGAAGCCGGTTTCGCGCAGGGCGGCGGCCAGCGCCTCGGGGTACTCCCCGGCCTCGTCGCGGCGGGCGGCGGCGGCGAAGCCGTACGGGTTGGCCGGGTCCTCGGCGGGGCCGAGCGTCTGCTCCAACCGCGCGGCGGCGGAGCCGAGTCCGTCGAGCGGGCCGGTCATCTGGCGCCCTCCAGGGTGGTGACCGCGGACTCCAGCGGGACGGGCCGGTAGTCGGCGGCGGCGGCCGGGACGTGCACACCGGCGGTGCGCAGCTGGGCGATCCGGGTGTGGAAGGCGGCGCCGCGCATCAGGTGGTGGGCGACCTCGGCGACCCGGCGGTTGCCGGGTGCCTTGAGGTAGCTGGCGGTGACCCAGTCGTTGAAGCTGCCCATCGCCGGGCCGCACCAGATCTGGTAGTCGAGGGTGCGGTCGGGGTCGCCGGTGACGGCCCAGCGCGAGCTCATCCCGAGGTACCAGCGGAAGACCAGGGCCATCCGCCGCTTGGGGTTGCCGGCGGCGCGGGCGAGCTGTTCGGGGTCGCGGCGCTCGAAGTAGCCGACGCACTCCTGCCAGACGTCGGCGAGCGGGCGGCGGAAGACCTGGGCCTCCAGCCGGGCGCGCTCGGCCTCGGGCAGCGCCTCCAGTCCGTCGTACGCCTGGTAGAGCTCGTAGAGCTTCTTGGCGCGCATCGGGAAGAGCGTGCCCTTCTTCAGCACCTGCAGCTCGACGCCCAGTTCGAACATGTCGGCGGCGGGGGCCATCTCGCAGTCGGCGATGCCGGCCTCGGCGAGCAGCGCCCTGGCCGCCTTGGAGGCACCGGACTCCACGCAGGACTGGTTGACCGAGCCGGTGACCACGTAGGCGGCGCCCATGGCGAAGGCGGCGGCGACGGCGGACGGGGTGCCGAGCCCGCCGCCGGCGCCGACCCGGACGGGGGCCGGGTAGCGGTGCTCGCGCTGCACGGCGTCGCGCAGCCGCAGGATGCTGGGCAGCAGGGCGGGCAGCGGCCGGCGGTCGGTGTGGCCGCCGGAGTCGGCCTCGACGGTGATGTCGTCGGCCATCGGCACGTACTTGGCGAGGTCGGCCTGGAGCGGGGTGATCAGGCCCTGTTCCAGCAGGGCGCTGACGGTGGCGGCGGGGGCCGGGCGCATGAACCGCTCGGCGGTCTCGGTGCGGGAGATCTTGGCGATCACCCGGTGTTCGGCGACCGGTCGGCCGTCCGGGCCGGGGCGCAGCCCGGCCAGCCGGTAGCGGACGATGTGCGGGCTGAGCGCCATGAAGGCGGAGGCCTCGACGCAGCGGACGCCGTGCCGCAGGAACAGTTCGACGGCCTCGCGTTCCAGCCGCTCCTCGCTGGGGCTGTGGATCAGGTTGACGGCGTAGGGCAGGCCGGGGATCTCGGCGGCGAACCGGGCGAGCGCCTTCGCGATGCTCTCCGGCAGCAGGCCCGCGGCACCGAAGGAGCCGAGGAACCCCTGCCGGGCGAGGGCGATCACCAGGTCGGCGGAGGCGATGCCGCCGGCCATCGCCCCGGCCAGGTAGGGCTGGCGCACGCCGTGCGCGGCGAGGAAGGCGGCCGAGCCGAGCCGCTGCGGGGGCAGCGGTGCGGCGGCGGCGAGCAGCGGCAGGCCGCTCTCGCGGCCGCCGGACGGCACGGCTCGGCCGCCCGCGGCGGCGCCGATGCCCTGCGGGGTGCGGACGACGAAGCAGGGGCGTTCCAGGTCGGCGAGGGCCTGGTAGATCCCGGCCGGGTCGGTGCTCGGGTACTGCTCGCCCTGCCAGAGCAGTGGTGTCTGGGGGTGGTTCATGATGGGCTTCCGTCTCCTCGGGCGGGCGGTCAGGGGGTGGCCGACTGGGACCGGACCTCGACGGCCACGCCGGTGAGCTCGTAGATCCGCAGTCCGGGCTTCCACAGGTCGGCGTCGGCGACCACCACGAGCCGGCCGTCCTCGCGGCGGACCTCGCGGACGTGCACGTCGAAGCGGAGCTCCTCGTCGTGGCGGAGGATCTGGCCGCGGTACTTCCAGCCGAGTTCGACGTCGGTGGCGAGGGCGAAGTACGGCCGCTCGATGCCCTCGGCGAGGCCCTCCTCCAGCACGTACAGCCGCAGGGCCTGCAGCACGGCCTCGACGCCGAGCGAGCCGGGCATCACCGGGTCGCGGTGGAAGTGGCAGTCGAAGTACCACTCGTCGGGGCGCACCGCGCGGTGGCCGTGCAGGTAGCCCTTGCCGTGCCGGCCGCCGTCGCGGACCAGGTCGACCCGGTCGACGAGGTGGAAGTGGCCGCCGGGCAGGTGCAGCAGGCCGCCCGCCGGGTCGGTGAACGCGGGCGCGTCGTCGGGGAGTTCGATCCGCCGGACGCGGTCGGCGGCGGGCTTCTCCTGCTCGATCCAGGGGGCGGCGTACTGTCCGGCGTCCAGGCCGGCCTGGTTGGCGAGGGCGGCGTCGCTGAAGTACCCGAAGAGGGACTCGCCGGTGTAGAAGACCTCGCCGTCGGCGGAGAGCTCGTAGCTGAACTTCTGCAGCACGGCGCCCTGGACGGCGCTGGTCATCAGCAGCTTGGAGTGGTGCCGGACGGTCCTGCCGCGCAGGTCGAGGTCCTTGACCAGGGTGGCCCGCCCGTCCAGGTTGCGGATGGCGTACTCGGTCTCCGGCTGCTTGAGGGTGGCGCCGAGGTAGTAGCCGAGCAGGATGGCGGCCTGCAGCGAGGTCTCCATGTGGACGCAGTTCGGCATGTGCGGGTGCGCGTTCTGCGCGTAGTACCAGGCGTCGGCCGGGGAGTCGTACTCGGTGACCATCTCCGAGCCCGGGCCGAGGTCGCCGCGGACGCCCTTGAGCTGCATGATCCGGTCGACGAACTGGAAGTCCCCGTTGGGGATGTACGGCGCGCGGCTGCTGCGGTACACGTCGAACTCGGGGCCCATCGCGGTGCCGAGGTCGCCCTTGGCGGCGTGCGCCAGGTGCAGCTCGTTGATCATCGCGGGTTCGCCGGAGCGGTTGCGCCGGCCGAGGAAGGCCGGCACGCCGCCGGTCTCCGGCCGGTACGGGGTGCCCTCCTTCTCGCGGATCTGGATGCCGAAGTTGCGCATCCGGATGACCGGCTTGTCGCCCAGGTACACCAGGACGTCGGCGATCACCGAGGGCCGCGGGAGCAGGGTGAGCTCCATGACCTCGATCTCGTAGCGGATCTCCCGGTGCTGCGGGGTGATCTGGCCGCGGACCTGCACCTCGGTCTGCAGGCCGACGACGGTCTGGAAGCGGGCGTCCGGCAGCACCAGGTGCATGCCCTGGTGCAGCAGGTAGGTCTGCAGGGCCTGGACGGCGCCCTCGGCGACCATCGAGCCGGCCAGCACCGGGTCGTCGGGGAAGTGGCACTCGAAGTACCAGGCGTCGGGCTGCAGTTGCTTGGTGGCGGTGAGGGCTCCGAGGCCGCGCGGGCCGCCGGTGCGGTCGATCCGCAGCTCGTCGATCATCCGCAGCCGCGCGTCGGGCAGGCGCAGCGCCGGGTTGAGGCCCTCGTCCTGGGCGTGTTCGGGGCCGAAGACCTCGCCGGGGCGGCCCTGGGCGAGCAGTTCGAGGTCGGCGGCGGTGAGGTGGTCCTTCCCGGTGCGGGCGAGCGGCTTGAACCACGCCTTGGTCAGGGCGGCGCGGGCGGCCTTCTCCTTGGCGGTGACGACCACGCCGAGCGGGGTGTCGAGTTCGGCCTGGCTGAAGAACCCGGCGGAGGCGTCCTTGAGTTCGAGGATCAGCTCGCCGTCGGCGTAGCAGAGGTAGCTGAAGAAGAAGAGCGTGGTGTCGCCCTGGGTGACGAACCGGTTGATCGAGATGTCGTAGCGCAGGGTCTGCCCGGCCCGCGGCAGGTCGCCGTGGAAGACCAGGGTGGAGTCGAGCAGCCGGTAGACCCGCTCGCCCCTGTTGCGGAAGTCGATGCCGAGGTAGCTGATCAGCAGCAGGTCGCACTGGCCGGCCTCGATGGCGACCGCCGGCGGCACCCCGCCGTCGACGGCGTACCAGGCGTCCTTCGGTACGTCGTACTCGGTGCGGATGAAGGACGGCTGGTAGACGCCGGTCTCGGCGCGCAGCTCGGTGACCCGGGTGACGAAGTGGTACGGCGGGGCGGGCAGCCGGACGCGCTTGGCGTAGCCGTCGATCTCGGCGAAGGCGGGGCCGAAGACGTCGGCGACCCGGCCGGTGGCGAAGGCGAGCAGGTCGTCCTCGTCCCAGATGACGCCGGGCTCCCCGGCCGGGACGACCGCGGTCGGCTCCAGCACGGCCGGCACCGGCACCGCCTGGACGGGCGCAGCCGGGACGGGCGGCAGTTCGAGCCGCGGGGCGAGCTCGATGGCCTGCCGCTCGGGCTCCGGCACCGGCGCGGGGTCGGCGGGCGGGGCTTCGAGCAGCGCCTCGGTGCGGGCCAGGGTGCTGTCCTGCAGGACGCGCTGGGTCTCCATCACCACCGAGTGGGTGGCCATCAGCTGGTCGCGCAGTTCGCGGACGAGGTCCTGGGCGCCGTAGCTGCCGCTCTCCGCGGCCGGGGCGGTCGCTGCCGGTGCGGTCGCCGGCAGTGCGGTCGCCGGCGGTGCGGCGGGGGCCGGTGGCGCGGGCGCGACCTCGGCGGCCGGCTCGCTCCACGGCAGGAAGGAGATCGGCTCGCCGTCGAAGGCGATGACCTCGGGGTCGGCGAGGGTCGGGTCGGCGGGCATCTGCTCCTCCGGCGAGAGGGGGGACGGTCCGGGCGGGCCAGACGGCGCTGCCGGCGACGAAGGGCGGGGGTCTCCGCCGCCCGCCGCACGGGCGGCGGACGGGGCGGGAACGGCGGCGACCGCGGCGAGCACGGGCTCCGGCGCGGCGGCGGGTACGGGGGTCGCAACGGTCTCGGCCAGCAGTTCCGCGGCCGCGGCGGCGATCCCGGCGGGGACGGACGCGCCGCCGCCGACCGGGAAGAGCACCCGGCGCCGGGCGGGCACCGCCGGCGCGGGCCCGAGCAGGCCGACGAGGTCGAGCGGTACGCCGTGCGCGACCAGCCGGGCGGCCAGCTGCGCGACGGTGCGGGCGGTCGGCACGCCGCGCCGGTCCACGGAGACCGCGACGTGCGGGGTGTCGCCGAGCGTCTCGCGCACCCAGCGGGTGCAGGTGGCGCCCGGGCCGACCTCGACGAAGTAGCGGAAGCCGCGGTCGTGCGCGGCCCGCACCAGCCGCGGGAAGTCGATCGTGGAGCGCAGCGTCTGCGCGATCCGGCGGGCCGTCTCCGCGCTGTCCAGGGCCGGGACGGGCCCGTAGTCGTAGGCGCTGAGCAGTTCCAGGCCGCCGGCGGAGCCCATCGGGTGGTCGTTGAGCCCGGCGAGACCGTCCAGATCGGGGTCGACGACCGGGCAGTGCATCACCCCGTTGACGGGGGACCTGGCCGCGGGGCAGCCCAACTCCTCGATCAGCGCCCGGCACTGCGCCGGGTCGCCGGCGATCACCAGCTCGCCGGGGGTGTTGACGTGGGTGAGGAACACCCGGTCGTAGCGGGCGAGCGCGGCGCGGACGCGCTCCGCGTCGGCCAGCAGCACGTGGCCGGCCCAGACCGCGGAGTCGGGCACGGAGTCGGCCAGGCCCCACTGCTCGCGGACGGCGGTGCGCCGCCCGTTCAGCCGGTGCCGGAAGATCGGCGTGGCGCTGATCCGGTCGTCGCGGCGGGCGCCGCGCTGCCAGCCGCCGGTGGCGAACAGCATGCTGGACTCGCCGAGGCTGTAGCCGAAGGCGCCGTGCGCCCGGACGCCCAGCAGGTCCCGCACCAGGTCGGTGTACAGGATCGCGAAGGTGGTGCCGGTGGCCAGCATGAACGGCAGGTCGTCCCCCAGCTCGGCCTCCAGGGCCATGAGTTCGCGACGGCCGGGGTTGATCCGGGTGCGCGGGTGCAGCCGGGCGGCGCGGAAGGTGTCGTCGGGCCGCTCGACCTCGGCCTCGAAGCGCTCCAGCAGACCGGGGAAGGCCCGGAAGAGGTCCCGGCCGAGCCCCGGGTAGGAGGTGACCGCGCCGGGGTAGACCAGCGCGACCTTGCCGTCCGGGCCGATCGGGCGCGGGGTGAAGCAGCTGCCGGCCGGGGTCGCCCACTCCTCGCCGCGCTCCCAGGCGCCGGGCAGGTCCTTGGCGGCCGCGGCGAGCTGGCGGCCGAGTTCCTCGGCGTCCCGGCCGACCAGCACGACCCGCGGGGTGCCGACGGGCAGGGCCTCGGCGGCGGCCCGGGCGAGCGCGTACGGGTCGGCGCCGTCGGCGAGCAGGCCGCGGTGGCGTTCGACGGCGGCCAGCATTCCGGCCGGGTCGTCCGCGGCGAGGGCGAGCAGCACCGGGCCGCCGGCCCGCTGCCAGGCCCGCTCCTCGACGGCGCCGCTGGTGGCCGCCGCCGAGACCACCAGCCGGCCGTGCGCACCGCCCTCGGCGATGAACGAGACGGCGGCGTGCCGCCGTCCGGTCCGCTCGGTGCGCAGCCAGGGGCGGGAGGTGTCGGCGAGGTGGCAGCCGGTGGCGGCGAGCCGGTCCGCGAGTGCGGGGGCGGGCCGCTGCCAGCCGGGGACGCCCGGCAGGTAGCCGTGGTGGACGGCGAGGACGGCCCGCAGCAGACCGGCCATCGCGGCGGCGCCCCGGGCGTCACCGATGTGGGCGCGGGCGCTGCCGAGCGCCGGGCCGGGGGTGCCGGCGGGGTGGACGGCGGCCAGCGCGGCGAGTTCCGCGGCGTCCTCGGCGGCGGTTCCTGCCGCGTGGGCCTCCAGGTAGCCGATGTCGGCGGCGGTGATCCCGGCGGCTTCATGGGCCAGGGCGGCGGCCTCGGCGAGCGCGCCGGCGTCGGCCTCGGGCAGCGCGCCGTCGACGGGGGCGGCGTGCCGGACGGCGACGGCGTCCAGCCGGGCGTAGGCGGGGCGGCGGCCCTCCCCGGGGCGGGTGAGGACGACCGCTCCGGCGCCCTCGCCGATCCGCCAGCCGCCGGTGTCCGCGCCGAAGGCGAGGCCGGGGCCGGTGGCGGGAGCGCCGTGGGCGGCGGTCCGCTGCACCAGGTTCTCGGGCGAGCCGGCGAGGTCGACGGCGCCGACCAGGACGGCCTCCACGCTGTCGTCGAGCAGCAGCAGCCGGGCGGTGTCCAGGGCCTGCGCGGTGCCGGCGCCCTCGGCGGAGACGGTGAAGGACGGGCCGGTGAGGTTCCACAGCGAGGAGATCCGGCTGGCCATGATGTTGCCGATGTAGCTGAGCACCTCGTTGGCGACGATCGGCTCGTGCACGCCGTCGCGGGCGATCGCGGTGAGCCGCTCGCGCTGTCCGTCCGTCAGGTCGGTGCCGGCGAGCAGCTCGCGCAGGTACGCGGCGATCCGGTGGCGGGCCAGGTGCAGGTGGGCGGAGGGCTCGATCTCCATCGCGACGACGACGGCGATCCGCCGGGCCTCGGGTGCGGAGGTGCCGGGGGCGGGTGTGCGGCTGTACCCGGCGTCGGTGAGCGCCTCGTCGGCGACCTTGGACATCAGCGCGTGCTGCAGGTTGTAGTTGCGCAGGTCGGCGGGCGGGATCCGGTGGTCGACCGGGTCGAGGCCGACGGTGTCGACGAAGGCGCCGACCGGCGGGGTGCCGGGGCCGACCCCGGCCGCGGCGAGGGCGCCGTCGGTGCTCTCCTCCAGTCCGCGCCAGCGGCGTTCGGGCAGCGGGCGGAAGGAGTCCAGCCCGTCGTGCACGGCCCGCTCGAAGGCGGTGGCCGATTCGAAGGCGCCGAAGTGCGCGCCGAGGCCGACGATGTCGGGCGTGGGCAGGGCGGTGGGCAGGGCGGTGGGCAGCGCGGTCGCCGGAGCGGTCGCGGCCTGCGCCGGGACGGCGTCGGAGAGCACCACGTGCGCGTTGGTGCCGCCGAAGCCGAAGGCGGAGACGGCGGCCCGGCGGGTGCCGGGGGCGGCGGGCCAGTCCCGTCCGGTGCGGACCAGGGCGGTGGCGGCCGCCCCGCCGGGCCCCGGCACCGGCTCGGTGACGCCGACGGTCGGCGGCAGGTGGCCGTGCTCCATGGCGAGCACCACCTTGAGCAGGCTGCTCAGGCCGGCGACGGTCAGCAGGTGGCCGATGTTGCCCTTCACCGAGCCGAGCAGCGGCAGTTCGCCGTGCGCGCCGAAGAACCCGGCGACCGAGGCGGCCTCGGTGGTGTCGCCGATCGGGGTGCCGGTGGCGTGGCACTCCAGGTAGTCGACCTCGGCGGGCGAGACGCCCGCGGCCCGGTAGGCCAGCTCGTAGGCGCGGTGCTGGCCGGCCTCGTCCGGCACCAGCAGGTGGCGGCCGCCACCGTCGTTGGACAGGCCGATGCCGTCGACGACGGCGTGGATCCGGTCGCCCTCGCGCAGCGCGTCCTCCAGCCGCCGGACGGCGACCATGCCGGCGCCCTGGCCGGTGAGGATGCCGGCCGAACGGGCGTCGAAGGGCTGGCTGAACCCGTTCTCGGGGTAGGCGTGCAGGTCGGAGAAGCAGAGGTGGATCAGGGTCGGGTCGGGGGCGCAGACGCCGCCGGCGAGCACCAGGTCGGCCTGGCCGGTGGCGAGGTGGTCGCAGGCCAGCTTCAGCGCGTACAGCGCGGAGGAGCAGGCCGCGTCCAGGGCGTAGCGGGGGCCGCCGAGGCCGAGGGCGGCGCCGACGATCCGGGCGGGCGCGCCGCTGACCCGGGCGTCGGCGGGGTCGCGGCGCGGGGCGGTGTCGGGGCGGCCGGGCAGGTCGAGGCCGGCCCGGCGCAGGCCGGTGCGGACGGCCTGCTCGACCAGCGGCAGGCTGAGGTCGGCCGAACCGGGCGTCGGGAACGAGTAGTTGCCGAGCACCAAACCCGTCCGGGCGAGCAGCTCGGGGCGGTCGAGGTGGCCGCCGGTGCGCAGCGCCTCGCGGGCGGTGTGCAGCGACCAGTGGAAGACCCGGTCGAGGCCGGCGAGGCGCTCGGCGGCGATCCGGTAGCCGGTCGGGTCGAAGGCGAAGCCGCGGACGAAGCCGCCGCGGGTGCAGGTGATGCGGTGCTGCGGGTCGAGGTCGCGGGGGTCGGCGGGCGGTCCGAAGACCTCCGGGCCGCCCTCGGCCCGGCTGTCCGTCCCGCTGACGAGGTTCTGCCAGAACCGGTCCGGCGTCTCGGCGCCGGGGAACAGGCAGGACAGGCCGACGATGGCGTACGTGCTCATGGAAGCGGTGGTCCCTCCGGTCCGTGCGGCGGTCCGGCCGGCCTGCTGGGGTGCGGCCGGCCGGACCTGCCGGGTCGGGTGCGTCAGCTGCGGGCGAACTTCGCGGCCAGCTGCGGGGTCGACACGAGGCTGACCCCGCTCAGCCGGGCGAGGACGCGTCCGCCGTGGCCGACGGCGGTGACCGTCAGGCTCGCCGAGGTGCCGTTCACCGAGGCGGGTTCGACCACGGCGAGGAAGGTCTCGCCGTCGGCCGGCGCCCGGTGCAGCTCGACGCGGGCCACCGAGAGCGGCAGGCTCGCCGTGGCGCGGAACAGCCGCATCCAGACCAGGCCCGCCTGCAGCAGCAGGTCGGTCGTGCCGGGCCGGTACAGCGAGCCGGCGAACGCCCCTGCGGCCGCGGCCGGTTCGGGCAGCGCGCACTCCAGCACCACCCGGGACTCGTCCTCGGCCAGCACCCGGCGGACGCCCTGCAGGGCGGCGCCGTGGAAGAGCGTGCCGTCGGCGTAGAACCCGCCGGCTTCGCGTCCGCCGCCCGCGGCCGGCAGCCCGGCCAGGGTCGGGTGGTTGAGCTCCGTCGCCGGGTCGTTGCCGAGCACCACCGTCGCCGCGTAGTGCGGGCGGACGGTGCCGTCCGCGGCGACCGAGCGGATCACCACCTCGGTGCTGGCCCGGTCGCCCGCCGGGGTGGCCGCCAGCTGCAGCCGCTCCGGCAGCGCCTCGTCGAAGAGGACGCCCTTGTGCACCGCGAAGTCCCGCACCTGGCGGACGGTTCCGCCGCTGAGCCGCTCCACCGCGCCGACCGCCCAGCCGAGGGCGAGCGCCGCGGGCAGCACCGGCACCCCGCCGATCACGTGGTCGGCGACGATCGGCTCGGCGGCCAGCGCGGCCGCCGGGCGCTCCAGCACCACCGCGGCGGCGGGCACGGCCGGCTCGCGCACCGACAGCGGGGTGGTCGGGCCGAGCACGGTGACGGTGTCCTCGGCCCGCCCGGCCGCGAACTGGCCGGTGAACAGCGCCGTTCCGGTCTCCACCGGGATCAGCGTGATGCCGCGCTCCTGGAACACCGCCTTGATCTGAGGCGAGACCATCCCGCTGTCCCAGGCGCCCCAGTTGAGCGAGCTGACCCGGGCCGCGGGGTGCCGCCGCCGGAACGACGAGGCCCAGGCGTTGAGCACCTCGTTCGCCATCGCGTAGTCCGACTGTCCCTGGTTGCCGAAGAACCCGGCAACCGACGAGAACAGCACCACGTGCCGCAGCCGGTCGGCCGGCAGCGCCTCCACCACCGCGCGCAGCCCGCCGAGCTTCGGCGCGAAGACCCGCTCGACCTCGGAGGCCCGCTTGTTGGCGATCAGCTGGTCGGCCAGCACCCCGGCGCCGTGCACCAGACCGGTGACCCGGCCCGCGTACGGTGCCAGCGCGGCGGCGGTCGCGGCGGCGTCGGTGATGTCCACCGCCAGGTACTCGGCCTCGGAGCCGGCGGCCTTCAGCTCGGCGAGGGTCTCGCGGACCTCCCGCTCGCCGACCACCGCCCGGTACAACTGCTCCACCCGCTTCGGGGTGGGCTTCTCCCCCTCGGCCTTGAGCCGGGCGACAGCAGCGGCCTTCAGCTCGGCCGCGCCGGTCACCCCGGCCGCCCAGTCCGGCTCCTCGCCGAGTTCGGTCCGGCCGAGCAGCAGCAGGCCGGGACGGTGGGCGCGGGCCAGGTCGGCCACGCAGCGGGCGGTGATGCCGCGTCCGCCGCCGGTGACCACCAGCAGGTCGTCCGGGCCGACCTCGGCAGCGGTCGCGGAGCCGGGGTCGGCGGCCAGGCCGGTGGGCCGCTCCGCGAGCGTCAGGGCGACCCGGCGGCGGCCGTCCAGGCCCACCTGCACCGGCTCGGCCGAGGCGTCGGAGACCTCCGCGAGCAGCAGTTCCGCGGCCGCGCGGTCGGCGACACCGGGCGCCAGGTCCACGGCCCGGCAGAAGACCTCGGGCGCCTCCACCGCCAGCGTCTTCACCAGGCCGCCGTAGCCGCCCGCGGGGACGAGGTCCTCGGCGACACCGGTGAGGCCGAAGGCCCCGTCCAGCCGGGTCACCGTGACGAAGCACGCCCGGCCGGCCGAGGCGGCCCGGGCCAGCGGCTCCACCAGGTGCTTGGCGACCAGCAGCCCGTGCGAGAGCCGGCGGACGCCGTCCGCCCACTCGGTGTCCCGGCGGGTGTCGAAGACCACTGCGAGCGCGACCGGTCCCTCCAGCACCTGCTCGGTGCGCTCGGCGAGTTCGGTCGGGCCCCAGCCGGAGAGCGCGTGGTCCTCGACGCCGTCGATCCGGCGGGCGACGGACGGCAGCCGCAGCACCCGGACGGGCCGGCCCTGCGCCAGCAGCCGCTCGGCGACCAGCGGCACCAGGTCTCCGCCGTCGTCCACGAGCAGCGCCGCGGCGCCCTGCGGGTAGGCGTCCACCAGCACGTCCGGGGAGGGGAGTTCGAGGAGCGCGGCCTGCGCCCGGCCTATCGCGCCGGCGGGCGCGGCGGGCGCGGCGGGCTCC
>NZ_JBEYFP010000126.1:0-12869 GCF_040634455.1 Kitasatospora sp. NPDC007106 | reverse complement strand
GCGGTGGCGCTGGCGGTGGCTACCGCGGGCGCGACGATCGCCCCTCGTACGGCGACCGTCCGCGTCGCGATGACCGTCCCTCGTACGGGGACCGTCCGTCCGGTGGCGGCGGTGGCGGTGGCTACCGCGGCCGTGACGACCGTCCTGCCGGCGGTGGCGCTGGCGGTGGCTACCGCGGGCGCGACGATCGCCCCTCGTACGGCGACCGTCCGCGTCGCGACGACCGTCCCTCGTACGGGGACCGTGAGCGTCGTGACGACCGCCCGCGCGGTGAGTTCCGTCGTGACGACCGTCCGTCCTACGGTGACCGTCCCCGCCGCGACGACCGTCCGTCCTACGGTGACCGTCCGCGTCGCGATGACCGTCCCTCGTACGGGGACCGTCCGTCCGGTGGCGGCGGTGGCGGTGGCTACCGTGGCCGTGACGACCGTCCTGCCGGCGGTGGCGCTGGCGGTGGCTACCGCGGGCGCGACGATCGCCCCTCGTACGGCGACCGTCCCCGCCGCGATGACCGTCCGTCGTACGGGGACCGTGAGCGTCGTGACGACCGCCCGCGCGGTGAGTTCCGTCGTGACGACCGTCCGTCCTACGGTGACCGTCCCCGCCGCGACGACCGCCCCTCCTACGGCGACCGCCCGCGTGGTGAGTTCCGTCGTGACGACCGTCCGTCCTACGGTGACCGTCCCCGTCGTGACGACCGTCCGTCCTACGGCGACCGTCCGTCCTACGGCGACCGTCCGTCCGGTGGCGGTGGCTACCGCGGCCGTGACGACCGCGACCGGGGTGGCCGCGGTGGCAGCCGGCCGTACGGTGACCGTGGTGACCGGGGCGGGCGCTTCGAGGGCCGCCGTGACGACCGTCGGGACTACGACGACCGCCGTGGCTCGCAGGAGCCCGTCCAGCGGCTGCCGATCCCGGAGGACGTCACCGGGTTCGAGATCGACGCCGATGTGCGCCAGGACCTGAAGAGCCTGCCGAAGACCCTGGCCGACGACGTCGCGCGCAACCTGGTGATGGTCGCCCGCCTGCTCGACAGCGAGCCGGAGGAGGCCTACAAGTACTCCCGCGTCGCGCTGCGGCTGGCCTCGCGCGTCGCGAGCGTCCGTGAGGCGGCCGGTTTCGCCTCCTACATGACGCAGCGTTACTCGGAGGCGCTGACCGAGTTCCGCGCCGCCCGCCGGATGACCGGCCGTGCCGACCTGTGGCCGGTGATGGCGGACTGCGAGCGCGGTCTGGGCCGCCCGGAGCGCGCGCTGGCGATGGCCGGCGAGCCCGAGGTGAAGCAGCTGGACAAGGCCGGCCAGGTCGAGATGCGCCTGGTCGCCGCGGGTGCCCGCAGTGACATGGAGCAGTTCGACGCCGCCGTGGTGACGCTGCAGAGCCCCGAGCTCGCGTCCAGCTCCGTCCAGCCGTGGACCGCCCGTCTGCGGTACGCCTACGCGGAGGCGCTGATCGCCGCCGGGCGCGGCGAGGAGGCCCGCGACTGGTTCGCGAAGGCCGCCGAGGCCGACACCGACGGCTCCACCAACGCCTCGGAGCGGCTGGCCGAGATCGACGGCCTGGAGTTCGTCGACGCGCTGGCCGAGGACGAGGCGGAGGAGGAGGCCGAGCAGGCCGAGGCCCCCGCCCGCAGGATCGCGCACGACGAGATCGGCGACGACCGCGTCATCTACGAGGACGAGGAAGACGTCGAGGAGTACTACGACGAGGACGACCTCGAGATCGACGAGGACGACGAGGACGGGGCGCCCGAGGCGAAGGACGGCGGCGAGGACGCGCAGCAGCGCGACTGATCCCGCGTCCCCCGGGACCGGAGTGACGGAGGGCCCCACCGCAGCCGCGGTGGGGCCCTCCGTCGTTGTGTGCCGTGCGGCGTGTGCCGCGTGCCGTGCGGTCGGTGTCAGCCGAGGGCGAGCGAGCGCAGGACCAGTCCGGTCGCCGGCTTGGGGCCGAAGGAGGTCGACTTGCGGGGCATGGTGACGCCCTGCTCGGCCAGCCGCCGGACGACCCGCTCCTGGACCGGGTGGAGCAGGACGGCGGTGCCGCCGCTGCGGGCGGCCTCCTGCTCGGCGGCGCGTGCGGTGTGCAGGTAGCCGATGTGGTCGGGGGCGTCCGGGACCTGCCAGGTGTGGTCCAGCAGCGTCTCGTGCAGGACGGTGGCGTCGAGCCGGCGCCACTCCTCGGGCCGGTCGGTGCGGACGGTCGCGGCGATCCGCTCCTCGTCCGGTTCGCCGACCAGCCGGTACACCCCGTCCCCGCCGGTCAGCAGGAAGGCGTTGCCGCCGTGCTCCTTGGCCTCGGCGAGGGCCTGCAGGGCCGCGTCCAGCGGTCCGGGCACCTCCTTGACCTGCCAGTGCGGGGCGAGCGCGGCGACCGCGGCGGAGACCGGCAGGCGGTAGAGGACGCGGTGGATCGCCCGCACGTTGAGCGGGTAGCGGGCGGTGTCCACGAGCAGCACCATGCCGCGGTCCCAGGGGCTGCGCGGCAGGTGCCGGTGCTCGCGCTGGAGCCGCAGGTACATCTCCCAGCGGTGGTGGCCGTCGGCGATCAGGGCCCGGCAGGTGGCGAGGTCGCGGGTGACCTCGGCGAGGTCGGTGGGGTCGGTGACCGCCCAGAGCCGGTGGTCGGTGCCGTCGCTGGTCGTGGTGGCGAGCAGCGGTTCGCGGCGGGCCGCGCGCTCGATCACACCGGCGGCGCCGCCGTTTCCGCGGTAGGTGAGCAGCAGCGGTTCCAGGTTGGCGCGGGTGGTGCGCATCAGGCCGACCCGGTCGGCGACCGGCCGCGGCATGACGTCCTCGTGCGGCAGCACGACGCCAGCCTCGCGGCCGCTGACGGCGAGGGCACCGATCAGGCCGCGCTGCAGGGTGCCTCCGCCGGCCTCGTGGGTGCGCTGCTCGTAGACGTACAGCGCCGGTGCCGGGTCGGGGGCGAGCACGCCCTGCTGCTGCCACTCGGAGAGCAGCCGGGCGGCGTGCCGGTAGCGGGTGTCGCGGTCCGGGCGGTCCCCGGCGTCCTCCGGTTCGGGGCGGGGGAGGATCAGCCGGACCACGTTGTGCGGGTCCGCGGTCTCCAGGTCCTGCCGGCGGCCGGGGTCGACCACGTCGTACGGCGGCGACGTGACCGCGGCGAGGGTACCGACCCGGTCGGGGACGTACCGCAGGCCGCGGAAGGGGGACAGGGACAGCCCTGCGGTCGCGACGTGTCCGGGGTCGCCGGGGCCGCCCGCCGGAGCCGCAGCTCCGCTGTCCGCACTGGGTGCACTCATCGAATCTCCTCGCGTGGAAACCCCTGCCTCCGATCGGGGGGCCGGTGTTCACGTACAGGATCGCAGCAGGAGCGGCGGCGTCCCTCCGTATCGGTATCAGTGCACGGGCCGCGGGGCACGCGGGGGACGTGATCACGGGTGCGGAACGGGGCATGTTCACCGGGTGGGGAGTGTTGCCAGATCGGTGGAGAGGCCAGGCACCGGTGACGGGGCGGGCCGGGACCGGGAGCGAGGGACGGCATGGGCGGAGGCTCGGAGCGGGTGGGCGGCAGCGAGGGCACGGGTGCGCCGGAGGGCGACGTGTACGACTGGTTCCGGCGCGGGGTGCAACTGCTGGACCAGCGGCACCCGGCGGCGGCCGTGCAGTTGCTGGCGCGCGCGGCGGAGGCGGAGCCCGACTCCCGGTCGATCCGGGAGGCACTGGCCCGCGCCCAGTTCGACACCGGCTCGTACGCGGCGGCGCTGGAGAGCTTCCGGGCCGTTGCGCTGGCCGATCCGTCCGACGACTACGCTCAGTTCGGGTGGGGCGTGGCGGCGGCCCGGCTGGGCGACTTCGAGTCGTCCGCCGAGCACCTGGCGCTGGCGGTGGCCATGCGGCCGGAGAACGCCCACTACCGGGCTGCGCTGAGGCAGACCCGGGCGACGCTCGCCGCGCGGGCCGGGGCCTTCGGGCCGCTGCTGCCGGGGGCGCCGGGCCGTCTGGCGCCGCCGGAGGAGCCCGACGGCGCGGAGTGATGAAGCGGCAACGGCGCCGCGGCCCGAGCGACGACGCACGACGCACGGCATCCCATGTACGACGCACGACGACGCACGACGATGCACGACGACGGAACGAGGACGAGCAGCCGATGACGGACACCGCGACCAGCCGGGCCACTGCAGCGACGACCACGGGGGAGAGCCGGGGGCGGACCGCTCCGGAGGGGTCCGCCCGGCCGCTCACCGAGGCGTACGACACCGCGCTGCTGGACCTGGACGGCGTCGTCTACGCGGGGCCGCACGCGATCGAGCACGCCGTGGAGTCGCTGGCGCAGGCCCGGGACGCCGGGATGCGGCTGGCCTACGTCACCAACAACGCCTCGCGGCCGCCGCGGGTGGTCGCCGAGCACCTCACCGAGCTCGGTGTGCCGGCCGAGGCCGCGGACGTGATCAACTCGGCGCAGGCGGCGGCCCGGCTGGTCGCGGCGAAGGTGCCGGTCGGCTCGAAGGTGCTGGTGTGCGGCGGCGCCGGACTGGTCGAGGCGCTGGCCGAGCACGGCCTGGTCGCCGTCCGGTCGATGGACGAGCAGCCGGTCGCGGTGGTGCAGGGCTTCGACCCGTCGCTGGGCTGGAAGGACCTCGCGGAGGCTTCGTACGCGGTCGCCGCGGGGCTGCCGTGGATCGCCTCCAACACCGACCTCACGGTGCCGACCGGGCGCGGCATCGCGCCGGGGAACGGGATGCTGGTCGCGGCCGTCCGGGCGGCGACCGGCGAGGAGCCGGAGGTGGCGGGCAAGCCGCTGCCGCCGATGCACCGCGAGACGGTGATCCGCACGGGTGCGAAGCGGCCGCTGGTGGTCGGCGACCGGCTGGACACCGACATCGAGGGCGCCTTCAACGGCGGCGTCGACAGCCTGCTGGTGTTCACCGGCATCGCCACGCCCGCCCAGCTGCTCGCCGCACCGGCCGAGCACCGGCCGACGTACCTGGCCGCCGATCTGCGCGGTCTGCTGGTCCCCCAGCCGGAGGTCTCCGCGGCCGACGGCGGGTACGCCTGCGGCGGCTGGACGGCGCGGGCGGCGGACGGCGTACTGGTGCTCGGCGGCTCCGGCGACCGCTGGGACGGCCTGCGGGCGCTCTGCGCGGCGGCCTGGACGGCGCTGGACGCGGACGGCGCCCCCGCCGACGGACGGAAGGCGCTGGCCGAGCTCGGCTTCTGAGCCGTGGCCGCCCCGGTGGTCAGAGCAGGGTGCGCAGCCGCAGCAGGTCGCGGAAGCCGGCCTCCAGGCGGACGCGGCCGGCGGCCCAGGCGGAGGCGAAGTTGAGCCGGCCGCCGACGAGGGCGACCAGGTCGTCGCCGGACATCGCGAGCCGGATGTCGGCCTTGGCGGCGGGCTTGCCAGGGGCCTCGGTCACGTCCGCGATCCGCCCGTCGCGCAGGCGGCCGGAGAAGGTCAGGTCGAGGTCGGTGATGTGGCAGGTCAGCGAGCGGTCCATGGCGGCCGCCTTGCGGACGTCGCCCTCGGAGCCGGCCAGGTTGCGGCTGAGCTGTTCCAGTGCCGCGCGGCACTCCTCGATGGTGGCCATCGCCGTCCTGCTCCCGTCGACCGCGGTCGGAGGGCCGGGCGGCCGTCCGATCGCCCCCACGCTAACCCAGCGGGGGAACCCGGCCGGTCGTGCGGTGCAGCGGTGCGGGGGCGGTACGGGGTAGCGTCGGAGCGGACCCGGGCAAGCGGAGGAGGCGTTCGGATGCTGCGTGATGCGGTGCGGGGCGTGGTGGTGGTCGCGACGGGGATCGCGGAGGAGGCGGGCCGCCGGGTGGTGGGGGCGGCGTCCGACCTGCTGGAGCGCAGCGGCGTGGACGTCGCCGCGGTGGAGAAGCGGGTGACCGAGCAGATGCCGTCCTCGGTGCGGTCGCTGCAGATATTGGCGACCGAGGCGGTGACGGTCGGCCGGGCCGGTGTCGACCTCGCCGTCGGGGTGGCCCGCGGCGAGGTGGAGCGGGTGTTCGAGCGGGTCGGCGACCAGATGGTGAAGGTCGGCGTCGTGCTGAGCTACCTGGAGGGCAAGCTCCGCGCGGTCGACGAGGACGAGGACGTGGCACCGGCGCCGCGTACGGCCGGGAAGCCCGCGAACCGGGCGGACGGCCTGTTCGACGCCGGCTGGGACGACGGCGAGCCCGAGCCGACGGTCGCCGAACCGCGGCCGGAGCCCGTTCGCTCCGACGGTGCGGTGCCGGCCGAGGCCGCGCCGGAGCGGGACGGGAACGCCGCGGAGACCGGGAACGCCGCGGAGACCGGGAACGCTGCCGCGAACGGGGAGCCCGCCGCGAAGAAGGCGCCCGCGAAGCGCACGCCGGCGAAGAAGTCCTCCGCCCGGCCGGCCGCCGCGAAGAAGACCGCGGCCGACAAGACCGCCGCGAAGAAGACGACCACGAAGAAGACGACCACCCGCAAGGCGACGGCGAAGCGCACGACCGCGCAGCCGGCCGCCGTGAAGAAGGCGGCGGTGAAGAAGACGGTCGTCAAGAAGACGGTGACCCGCCGGGCCCCGAAGGAGGACGGCGGTGCCTGAGTCCGCCCGCACCGGTCACCCGGCCGTGGACGAATCGCTGGACCGGCTGGAGGCGTTGGACGGGGCGGAGACCGAGGCGCACCCCGCGGTGTACGAAGATGTTCACCAGCGGTTGACCGACATCCTGGCCGCCCTCGACGACGAGTGACCGCCCGCCCCGGCCGTGCCGGCCGGAGGGGCACGTAGGAGATGGAACAGCAGTGGCAGTGGCACGACGCCGACTCGACGCGGAGCTGGTGCGCCGCAAGCTGGCCCGTTCGCGGGAGCACGCGAGCGAACTGATCGCGGCGGGCCGGGTGACGGTCGGCGGGACGACGGCGACCAAGCCGGCGACCCAGGTGGAGACCTCGGCGGCGGTCGTGGTGGCGAAGGACGACAGCGACCCGGACTACGTGTCGCGCGGCGGCCACAAGCTGGCGGGGGCGTTCGCCGCGTTCGTGCCGCAGGGCCTGGTGGTCGAGGGGCGGCGGGCGCTGGACGCCGGTGCGTCGACCGGCGGCTTCACCGACGTGTTGCTGCGGGCCGGGGCGGCGCACGTGCTGGCGGTCGACGTCGGCTACGGGCAGCTGGCCTGGTCGCTGCAGAGCGACGAGCGGGTGACCGTGATGGACCGCACCAACGTGCGGGAGCTGACCGTGGAGGGGATCGGCGGGACGCCGGTCGACCTGGTGGTGGGCGACCTGTCGTTCATCTCCCTCGGTCTGGTGCTGCCGGCGCTGGCGGGCTGCAGCGCGCCGGATGCAGACCTGGTGCTGATGGTCAAGCCACAGTTCGAGATCGGCAAGGAAAGGCTCGGCAGCGGCGGTGTCGTGCGCAGCCCGGAACTCCGGGCCGAGACGATCCGTCAGGTAGCAGGAGAGGCCTGGCAGCTCGGCCTGGGAGTGCGGGCGGTCACGGCCAGCCCGCTGCCCGGGCCGTCCGGCAACGTCGAGTACTTCCTGTGGTTGCGTCGGGACGCGCCGCAGCTGGACCCGGCCGAGGCGGACCGGGCCGTCGCGGAGGGCCCCCGGTAGGGTGCTCGACGGACGTCCTGCCCCCGCCGCAGCGCGGTGGAGGCCGTGCGGGTCGACGACGATCCTGCAGACGTTAGGGAGAGGGCAGCGGGCATGAGCGATGAACGTACGGTCTTCCTGATCGCGCACACCGGCCGCGAGGCGGCGCTGCGCAGCGTGGAAGGGCTGGTGCACGGCCTGCTGAAGGCGGGGATCAGAATCCGGCTGCTGGCGTCCGAGGCGGTCGGTCTCGACCTGCCGGAGGGGGTCGAGCGGGTGCCGGGCGGGCACGGGGCGGCGGACGGCTGCGAGCTGATCCTCGTCGCGGGCGGCGACGGCACGCTGCTGCGGGGGGCGGAGCTCGCCCGCGAGTCGGGGCTGCCGATGCTCGGGATCAACCTGGGGCGGGTGGGCTTCCTCGCGGAGGCCGAGCGGGACGACCTCGCGGTCGTGGTCGAGCGGGTGGTCGACGCCGACTACGAGGTCGAGGAGCGGATGACGATCGACGTCCTGGTGCGCACCAACGGTGACGTGATCCACGAGGACTGGGCGCTGAACGAGGCGTCGATCGAGAAGGCGGCCCGGGAGCGGATGCTGGAGGTGGTCACCGAGGTCGACGGCCGGCCGGTGTCCAACTTCGGCTGCGACGGGGTGGTCTGTGCGACGCCGACCGGGTCGACGGCCTACGCGTTCTCGGGCGGCGGGCCGGTGGTCTGGCCGGAGGTGGAGGCGCTGCTGATGGTGCCGATCAGCGCGCACGCGCTGTTCGCCCGGCCGCTGGTGACCTCGCCGGAGTCGGTGCTGGCGGTGGAGGTGCAGCAGAAGACCCCGCACGGGGTGCTCTGGCTGGACGGCCGCCGCTCGGTCGAACTCCCGGCCGGGGCGCGGGTGGAGGTGCGCCGCGGCAAGACGCCGGTGCGGCTGGCCCGGCTGCACCGGGCGCCGTTCACCGACCGGCTGGTGGCGAAGTTCGCGCTGCCGGTGACGGGTTGGCGCGGCAGGGCGGGCAACCACCACTGACCGTCCGTAGGGCCCGCAGGCGATCCTCCTCGGCCGACCGGTCGGTGACGACCGGTCTGCCGGAAGGCCGGGTGACGTCAGGTCAGACCGCGAGCGGCTGGGGATCGCCGCCGGCCGGGGCGCGGCCGCTGCCGCGGGCGGCCCGGGCGGCGGCCTCGGCCAGCCGTTCCACCGCTGCCGGTACGGCGGCGGGCGGCACGGTCAGGGGGATCCGCAGGTAGTCCTCGAACGCGCCGTCCACCCCGAACCGGGCGCCGGCCGCGAGCCGGACGCCGATCCGCTCGCCCGCCCGGGCGAGCGCCGTCCCCGAGGTGCCGGCGGTGGCCAGCCAGAGCGCGAGGCCGCCCGGCGGCAGGGTGAACTCCCAGCCGGGGAGCCGCAGCCGCAGCTCCGCGGCGAGGGCGTCGGCGCTCGCCCGCAGCCGCTGCAGCTGGTGCGCCCGGACCTCGTCGAGCTGTTCGGCGATCATCTCGGCGGCGATCAGCTGGTCGAGGACGGGCGTGCCGACGTCGCCGAACACCCGGTCCGCGGCCAACTGCCGTACCAGGGCCGGCGCGGCGCGCAGCCAGCCGATCCGCAGCCCGCCCCAGAGCAGCTTGCTGGCCGAGCCGACGGTGATCACCTGGGCGGTGCGGTCGAGGGCGGCGGTGGGCCGGGGCAGGGCGCCGTCGTCGACGCCCCAGCCGAGTTCGGCGGTGGTCTCGTCGACGAGCAGCACGGTGCCGGCCGCGCGGGCGGCGGACAGCAGGGCGCGGCGCTGCTCCTCGGGGACGAGCGCGCCGGTCGGGTTGTGGAAGTCCGGGACGACGTACGCCACCCGTGGCGCGGAGTCGCGCAGGGCGCGGCGCCAGGCGGCGAGGTCCCACTGCGGCTGCGGGCCGGTCGGTCGGGCCAGCGGGACGGGGACGAGGCGGGCGCCGGCCCGGCGCAGCAGCTGCAGGCTGTGGGCGTAGCTGGGCGCCTCGACGGCGACCCGGTCGCCGCGGCCGAGCAGGGCCCGCCGGGCGAGCTGCAGGGCGCCCATGGCGCCGGTGGTGACCAGGATCTGGTCGGGGGAGGTGGGCAGTCCGCGGGCGGTGAAGCGGCGGGCGATCGCCTCGCGGAGCACCGGCACGCCGGTCGGGTAGTGGCCGTGCCCGGCGGCGTACGCGGGCAGCTGCTCCAGGGCGCGGGCGGCGGCCCGGCCGAGGTGCGGCTGCGGGGCGGGCAGGGCGGCGACGCCCAGGTCGATGACGGTGTCGCGCTGGTCCGGCGGGACGGGCTGCAGGGCGTCGGCGGGCGGCCGGGTGCCCTCCGGCAGGACCGTCCAGCTGCCGGCGCCGCGGCGGCTGCGCAGGTAGCCGTCGGTGCGCAGGGCCTCGTAGGCGGTGGCGACGGTGGTGCGGCTGAGCGCCAGTTCGGCGGCGAGTTCGCGTTCGGCGGGCAGCCGGGTGCCGACCGGGAGGCGGCCGTCGGCGAGCAGCGTCCGGACCTGTCCGGCGAGCGTGCGGTACGCGGAGCGGCGGCCGTCGCCGTCGGGTGCGCGGGCCGTCCGCAATAGCCGGGCGAAGGCGGGCGGGGTGATGGTGGTGTGCCACTCGGACATCGGAATTTTCCAGTCCACCTGATTCGAATTGGACCTGGATGGGCGTCGTGCGGACCGCCCATGATGGCGCCAGTCCGCGTATCACCGCAAGGGAGACCCGATGGCCGCCGCGCCCTCCGCCGAGACCGTTCCACCGACCGCCGGGACCGTCCCCGACACAGCCGCCCCGGCAGCCCCAGCCGCCCCCGACGCCCCCGTGCCCGCCCCCGGCGACGTGCCGCGCCCGCCGTCCCGGCTGGGCCGGCGGGTGCCCCAGCTCGCGGCCGGGCTGGTGCTGTACGGGGTGAGCATGGGCCTGATGCTGCGCGCCTCGCTGGGGGGCAACCCGTGGGACGTCCTCCACCAGGGACTGGCCCGGCACTTCGGGCTGAGCGTGGGCACCTGGGTGACGCTGGTCGGCGCCTGCGTCCTGCTGCTGTGGGTGCCGCTGCGGCAGCGGCCCGGGGTCGGCACGGTCGGCAACGTGCTGGTGCTGGGCGCGGCCATGGACGCCACCCTGCGGCTGGTCGAGGGGCCGCACGCGCTGCCCGCCCGGATCGCGCTGCTGGCCGCCGGCATCGTCCTGAACGGCCTCGCCACCGGCCTCTACATCGGCGCCCGGCTCGGCCCCGGCCCGCGGGACGGCCTGATGACCGGCCTGCACCGGCGCACCGGCCGCTCGCTGCGGCTGATCCGCACCGGCATCGAACTGACCGTGCTCACCGCCGGCATCCTGCTCGGCGGCACCTTCGGCGTCGGGACGATCGCCTACGCGCTGGCCATCGGACCGCTCGCCCAGTTCTTCCTGCGCTGGTGCACCGTGCCCGGAGGGTCCGCGGCCTGAGCGGCCGACCGGCCGGTCGGGCTCCGGTCGGGCTCCGGCCGGGGACGGCCGGTGCCGGGTGTCCGGAGGAACGGGGGGAACCGGCCCGGAAGGGATGAACTTGGTGCTGCGGGGGCCGGGCTCGTCGCGCATCGACGGTGGTACCTCGTAAGGTCGTCTCCGTGTTGGACGAGATGCGGATACGGGATCTTGGCGTGATCGACGACGCCGTGGTCGAACTGGCACCGGGATTCACGGCCGTGACGGGCGAGACCGGTGCGGGCAAGACCATGGTGGTGACCAGCCTCGGCCTGCTGCTCGGCGGCCGGGCCGACCCGGCCCTGGTGCGCAACGGTTCGGACCGCGCGGTGGTCGAGGGCCGGCTCAGCCTGCCCGAGGGCTCCCCGGTGGTGGCCCGCGCCCTGGAGGCCGGGGCCGAGCTGGACGACGGCGAACTGCTCATCAGCCGTACGGTCTCCGCCGAGGGCCGCTCGCGCGCCCACGTCGGCGGCCGGGCCGTCCCGGTGGGCCTGCTGGCCGAGCTCGGCGAGGACCTCGTCGCGGTGCACGGCCAGACCGACCAGCAGCGGCTGCTGCGCCCCTCCCGGCAGCGCGGCGCGCTCGACCGGTACGCGGGCGAGGCCGTCGCCGGTCCGCTGGCCCGCTACCGCGAGGTGTACCGGCGGCTGCGCGAGGTGTCGGCCACGCTGGAGGAGCTGACCACCCGGGCGCGCGAGCGCGCCCAGGAGGCGGACCTGCTGCGCTTCGGTCTGGAGGAGGTCGCCGCCGCCGAGCCGGTGGCGGGCGAGGACGTGGAGCTCGCCGCCGAGGCGGAGCGGCTCGGCCACGCCGACGCGCTCTCCTCCTCCGCGACGCTGGCGCACGCCGCCCTGGCCGGAGACCCGGCCGACCCGGACGCGGTCGACGCGGGCACCCTGGTCGCGCAGGCCCGCCGCGCACTGGACGCCGTCCGCCACCACGACGAGCGGCTCGCCGCCCTCGCCGACCGGCTGAACGAGGTCGGCTACCTGCTGGCCGACGTCGCCGGCGACCTCGCGGGCTACGCCGACGACCTGGACGCCGACCCGGTGCGGCTCGCCGCGGTGGAGGACCGCCGGGCCGTCCTCGGCCAGCTGCTGCGCAAGTACGCCGGTGCCGAGGGCACCCTCGCCGAGGTGCTGGAGTGGGCCGAGGCCGGCTCGCTGCGGCTCGCCGAACTCGACGGCGACGACGAGCGGATCGACGAGCTCGGCGCCCAGGAGACCGAGCTGCGGGCCGAGTTGGCGGAGCTGGCGGCCGAGGTGTCGGCCGCCCGGTACGCCGCGGCCGACCGGTTCGCGGCCGCCGTCTCCGCCGAACTCGCCGAACTCGCCATGCCGCACGCCCGGGTGACCTTCGCGATCACCCAGGTCGACGACCCGTCCGGCCTGGAGGTCGGCGAGCGCACCGTCGCCTACGGCTCGCACGGCGTGGACGAGGTCGAGGTGCTGCTCGCCCCGCACCCGGGTGCGCAGCCGCGGCCGATCGCCAAGGGCGCCTCGGGCGGTGAGCTGTCCCGGGTGATGCTCGCCGTCGAGGTGGTCTTCGCCGGCGCCGACCCGGTGCCGACCTACCTGTTCGACGAGGTCGACGCGGGCGTCGGCGGCAAGGCGGCGGTGGAGATCGGCCGCCGGCTGGCGAAGCTCGCCGAGTCCGCGCAGGTCGTCGTGGTGACCCACCTGCCGCAGGTCGCCGCGTTCGCCGACCGGCACCTGGTGGTGGAGAAGACCAACGACGGCACCGTCACCCGAAGCGGCGTCAAGGCGCTGACCGACGAGGAGCGGGTCCGCGAGCTCTCCCGGATGCTCGCCGGCCTGGAGGACTCCGAACTCGGCCGTGCGCACGCCGAGGAGCTGCTCGCCGCGGCCCGCGCGCCGCGCGGCCGCTGACGGC
>NZ_JBEYFP010000125.1:0-12974 GCF_040634455.1 Kitasatospora sp. NPDC007106 | reverse complement strand
CGGGTGCGGACCGTGGGGTCCGCACCCGTCGGGGGGTTGTCCGTGTCGGTCTCCGTCATCCGCGGCTCCTACCCATACCCATCTTCGAGGACATGCCGGTCATCGCCATGGCGATGGCCGCACCCGCGAGGCAGACCATCACGCCGCCGGTCACGCAGTTGGTCCAGATCGTCCGGTAGAACGCCTGGTCGCCGACGGTCGCCCAGGGAGCGACGATCGTCCAGGCGCCGAGTGCCAGTCCGGCGTAGGCGCGCGCGTGGGTCCGCTCGAAGGCGGTGGCGTAGCCGCCCAGCAGGAAGGCGAAGGTCAGACCGCAGATCAGGTTGCTCAGGGTCACGCCCTGGATGCCGCCCGCGGCGGGGAAGAGGGCGAACCCGACGACCCACGGGGAGATCGCCAGGAAGATTCCGGCGATGATGCAGAGCGCTTCGACGCCCTGGGCGAGCATCGTCGAGGTGACGCGCTCGTAGTGTTCACGCATGGCAAGGATGTCCGGATGGCGCTCCATACCCGGAAGCTGGGTCGACACCGGGAACCACCTCCAAGGTCGGTGACGAGGCAGGCGACTGCCCCGTACCCATTGTGTCCCTTATCTAACCTTTACGCCTGATTATCACCCTTTTGTCATGATGTGCCCGGCCGCTCGACCCTCAGTGCGGCGTCGGCCTGCAGGAACGCCGCCACGGCCGCGGCCTCCCCGTCCAGTTCGTCCCGCACCGCCGCCGACAGTGCCCGGAAGGGCTCGACCACCAGGGCCCCCTTCTCCCGCCGCCAGCTGCCGAGCACCCGGCCGTCCGCCACCAGGGCCGGCTTCACGATCCCGCCGCCCGCGTTGATCCGCCGGGCGAACTCCGGCGCCAGCAGGGCGTCCCGGTTCCGGTAGCCGATCACGTAGTTGTCGAAGGCGCCGAGCAGCCGCACCACCGGCGGCCCGGCCGGCAGCGGCCCGGCGCCGGGCGCCGCGAACAGGCCCGGTGCGACCTCCTCCGGCCCGGCCGCGGCCACGGCCCGCCGGGCCTCGCGCACCGGCAGACCGGACCAGGCGGCGAAGTCGGCGGCCTCCGCCGGGCCGAAGGCCGCCAGGTAGCGGCCGGCCAGCTCGGCGGCCGGGTCCTCGGGCGCGGGGCGGCCCTGCGGCAGCGGCAGGTAGCCGGGATCGCGCGGCGTCACGTCGGCGCCCCGGCAGAGCAGCCCGTGCGCCGTCGCCCAGCCCATCAGATGGGCCGGGGCCTGGCCCGTCGGGTCGATCCCGAGGCCCTGGTCGTTCAGCAGCCGGACGAGTTCGGCGCGGCCGCGCGGTACGTCCAGCAGTGCGGGCAGCAGCTCCCCGGCGCGGGCGCAGACCTCCTCGGTGAGCCCGAGTTCGCGGCGCCGCCGGGCACCGGCGGCCAGGTTGCGGGCGGCGAACAGGCCGAGCATCCAGCGCGCGTCCTCGGCCGGCACCAGGTGCAGCGTGCCGCGCATCAGCGCGAGCACCACCGTCTCCCCCGCGGCGAGCGCCCGCCCCGGCTCGCCCGGGTCCGCCACGCCGCGGGCCCGCAGCCCCAGCCGGGCCGCCCCGGCGTCCTGCGCCTGCACGCCCCCCGACGTCCCGGCGGCCGCCGCGGCCCGCGTCCGCGCCCGCCCGAACTGTGCCTGCATCCGCCGCCGCAGCAGCTCCACCTCGTCCACCCGGCCATTCTTCCGCCGGGCGGACCGCGTGAGGTGCGTCTCACGCGGCGCGCCCGCATTGCCTATGCAACTCGTTGCATAGCAGGATGCGGGCATGGCACTGGAGCACGCGATCCTCGTCTCCCTCCTGGAGCAGCCCGGGTCGGGCTACGAACTGGCCCGCCGCTTCGACCGCTCCATCGGGCGCTTCTGGACGGCCACCCACCAGCAGATCTACCGGGTGCTGCGGCGGATGGAGGCGGACGGCTGGGTCGCCGCGGAGGAGGTCGCCCAGGACGGGCGGCCGGACAAGAAGGTGTACTCGGCGACCGCGGCGGGCCGCGGTGTCCTGGTCGGCTGGCTGCGCGAGCCGGTCGAACCGGAGACCGTCCGGCACGAACTCGCCGTGAAGATCCGCGCCGCGGCCTTCGACGACCCGGCCGCGCTCGTCCCCGAGGTCGAGCGGCACCGCGCGGAGCACGCCGCCCTGCTCGCCCGCTACCTCTCCGGCGAGCAGCGCGACTTCCCCGACACGGACGCCCTCGACGCCCAGCAGCGCCTCCAGCACGTGGTGCTGCGCGGCGGCATCGAGTACGAGCGGATGATCCTCGCCTGGCTGGACGACGTGCTCACCACCCTGCACCGCCTGCAAGCCACGCCACCCTCGACCCCTGGGACCTGATGATGCAGCTGTTCAACCCGCGCTCCTACGACCCCGCGCAGTTCGACGACACCACCCGCCGGTTGCTGCGCGCCACCGTCGACTGGTTCGAGTCGCGTGGCAAGAAGGCGCTGATCGACACCTACATCGACCGCGCCTGGTACGCGGACTTCCTGGAGTTCGCCGCCAAGGAGGGCCTGTTCGCGGAGTTCCTGACGCCGTCCTCGGCCGACCCGGCGAAGCGCTGGGACACCGCCCGGATCGCCGAGCTCAACGAGATCCTCGGCTTCTACGGCCTCGGCTACTGGTACACCTGGCAGGTCACCATCCTCGGCCTCGGCCCGGTCTGGCAGAGCGAGAACGAGGCCGTCCGCGCCCGCGCCGCGCAGCTGCTCTCCGAGGGCCACGTGATGGCCTTCGGCCTGTCCGAGCGCAGCCACGGCGCCGACATCTACTCCACCGACATGGTGCTGACCCCGGACGGCGAGGGCGGCTTCACCGCCACCGGCTCCAAGTACTACATCGGCAACGGCAACGTGGCCGGCCTGGTGTCGGTCTTCGGCCGCCGCTCCGACGTGGAGGGCCCGGAGGGCTACGTCTTCTTCGCCGCCGACAGCCGGCACGAGGCGTACCACCTGGTCAAGAACGTGGTGAACGCGCAGATGTACGTCAGCGAGTTCCGCCTGGAGGAGTACCCGGTGCGCGCCGAGGACGTGCTGCACACCGGCAAGGCCGCCTTCGACGCCGCGCTGAACACCGTCAACGTCGGCAAGTTCAACCTGTGCACCGCCTCGATCGGCATCTGCGAGCACGCGATGTACGAGGCCGTGACGCACGCCCACAACCGGGTGCTGTACGGCAAGCGGGTCACCGAGTTCGCCCACGTGAAGCGCGAACTGACGGACGCGTACGCGCGCCTGGTCGCGATGAAGCTGTTCAGCTCCCGCTCGGTGGACTACTTCCGCACCGCCTCTCCGGAGGACCGCCGCTACCTGCTCTTCAACCCGATGACCAAGATGAAGGTCACCACCGAGGGCGAGAAGGTCATCGACCTGATGTGGGACGTCATCGCGGCCAAGGGCTTCGAGGCGGACACCTACTTCGACAAGGCCGCCAAGGACATCCGCGGCCTGCCGAAGCTGGAGGGCACCGTCCACGTCAACCTGGCGCTGATCCTCAAGTTCATGGGCAACTACCTGTTCAACCCGGCCGAGTTCGCGCCGGTGCCGAACCGGGTGGACGCCGCGGACGACGAGTTCCTGTTCCGCCAGGGCCCGGCCCGCGGCCTGGGCGCGATCCGCTTCCACGACTGGCGCACCGCCTACGACACGCACGCCGCCGTGCCGAACGTGGCCCGCTTCCGCGAGCAGGCGGACGGCCTCTGCGCGCTGCTGCTCGCCCACGCGCCGAGCGCCGAGCAGCAGCAGGACCTGGACTTCCTGCTGGAGATCGGCCAGCTCTTCGCGCTGGTCGTCTACGGCCAGCTGGTGCTGGAGCAGGCGGAGCTGACCGGCCTCGACGGCGACGTCCTGGACCAGATCTTCGACGCCCTGGTGCGGGACTTCTCCGCGCACGCCACCGAACTGCACGGCAAGTCCTCCACCACCGAGGAGCAGGCCGCCTGGGCGCTGGCGCACGTCCGCCGCCCGGTGGCCGACGCCGAGCGCGCCGCCCGGGTCTGGGCGAAGGTCGAGGCGCTGTCCGGCGCCTACGAGATGCAGCCGTAGTGCGAGGGAGGGGGTGCCGCCTCTCCGGCACCCCCTCCGCCCTGCCCGTCAGAAGGTCAGTTTCCAGCCGGCGATCGTGCCGGTGTCCTGCGCGGCCACGTCCTGCACCTTCAACTTCCAGGTGCCGTTGGCCACTTCGCTGGAGGCGTTGACGGTGTAGGTGGTGATCACGTTGTCGGCCGAGTCGTTGGAGCTGGAGTTCTTCAGCCGGTAGCTGCTGCCGTCCGGTGCGACCAGGTCGATCACCAGGTCGCCGCGCCAGGTGTGCTTGATGTCCACGCCCACCTGCAGCGCGGCGGGCGCGTTGCCTGCCACCCCGGAGACGGTGATCGAGGAGGTCACCGCGGCCCCCGCGTCCGGGATCGCCACGGCGGTGGTGTTCTCGAAGACCTTGCCGGGCGGCGGCGCGCTCTCGGTGCCGAGCGTCCAGACCGCGTGGGCGATCGCGTCGCTCATCCGGTCCAGCGCGGTGTCGTCGATGTTGGCGCTGGTGTCGCAGGACGCGTGGTAGCAGCGGTCGAAGGCCTGGCCCGCGGTGCCGCCCCACTTGCTCGCCTGGGCGCTGGTCTTGGTGTAGTCGGCGCCGCTGAACAGGCCGCCGACCGGGATGCCCGCGTTCTTGAACGGCGCGTGGTCGGAGCGGCCGTCACCCTCGGTCTCCGGCTCGGTGGCCACGCCGATCCCGGAGAAGTACGTCTTGAACAGGTTGTCCAGCTTGGTGTCGTCGTCGTAGACGAAGTAGCCGGGGTTCGGCGAGCCGATCATGTCGAAGTTGAGGTACGCCTCGATGCTCGAACGCTCGCCGGCGGACAGGCCGTTGACGTAGTTCTTGGAGCCGACCATGCCGTACTCCTCGGCGCCCCACCAGCCGAACCGCAGGTGCTTGGTGGGCTGCAGTCCGGCCCGCGACACGGCGAGCGCGACCTCCAGGATGCCGGCCGAGCCGGAGCCGTTGTCGTTGATCCCGGGCCCGCCGGTGACGGAGTCCAGGTGGGAGCCGGCCATCACCGTGTGCGAGGCGTCGCCGCCAGGCCAGTCGGCGATCAGGTTGTAGCCGGTGGCGCCGTTGTAGGTGAAGGTCTTCAGCGCGGTGGTGTAGCCGGCCGCGTCGAGCTTGGCCTTCACGTAGTCGACCGAGGCCTTGTACCCGGCCCGGCCGTGCGCCCGGTTGCCGCCGTTGGCGGTGGCTATGGACTGCAGCTGGGCGAGGTGCGCCTTGACGTTGGCGACCGGGATGTCGGGGGCCGCCGCGAGCGCGGGGGCGGGCCCGGCGGACGCGGAGGGGGCGAGCAGCGTCGCGGCGAGCGTGGCGGCGGCGACGGCGGCCAGGGCGGCGGGACGGCGCAGGCGGGATCGCCGCTGCGCACGCCGGAAGGCATGCAGGGACACGTAGGACTCCGGATTCCGGTGGGGCAGAACGGGACCTGACGGTGCGGCCGCCCGGTGGGGTGGGGGTGGGCGGCCGTGAAGTTGACGCGCTCATGATGGTCGGGCTTCGGTAAAGCCACCGTCAAGAGGCCGTCACACAACGGCCGTTCGCCTGACACCCGTTCACCGGCTCGCCCCCGGACGGAGCAGCACCGGGCGCCGGTCAGGTCCATGCCCGGCACAGTGGCCAGGAGTGCCCCCGCTGCGAAAGGCCCGCCGTCGTGCCGCCGAACCCCCGCCCCCGCCCCGTCCGCCGCCTGCTGGCCGCCGCGCTGCTGGCCACCGCCCTGCTGCCCGCCGCCCCGGCCGCCGCGGCCGAACACCTGCGCACCGTCTACGGCCGCCCCGTCCCCTTCGGCGACGGCGCCGCACACACCTACGCCCGCCTGCGCGGCGACGAGCCCGTCGAGATCGGCGTCGCCCTCACCCGCGGCTCGCTGACCGACCTGCCCACCGAACCCGCCGACGGCCGGCACTGCTACGACCGCGACGGCGACGGCACCGTCGACCCCATGCACGAGTGCGCCGGCGGCCACGAGTACGCGCTCGCCCTGCCCCGGGCCCTGCGCGACCTGCCCGGGATGCCGCTGGACTTCGCCCTGCTCGACTGGGACCCGGCCGGCCACGGCCCGCCGAAGGTCTACGACCGCCCCCACCTCGACGTGCACTTCTACCTGCAGTCCGACGCCGAACGGCAGGCGATCCGCCCCGGCCCGTGCGGCATCCTGATCGACTGCACCGACTTCGCGACGGCCACCAGGCCGCTGCCGCCCGAGTACCTGCCCGCCGACTACACCGACAAGGGCCTCGCCCAGGTCGCCATGGGCAACCACCTCACCGACCTCACGGGCGAGGAGTGGCACGGCAAGGGATTCACCCGCACCTTTGTGTACGGCACCTACGACGCCCGGATCACCTTCCTGGAGCCGATGGTCACGCTCGCCGCGCTGCAGGCCGCCGAGGGCGCCGACCCGGCCGACGCGTGCCGGCCGGTCAAGCAGCCGCAGGCCTGGCAGGTGCCCGGCTGGTACCCGCGCGCCTACTGCGTGCGGCACTCGGCCGACAGCGGCGAGTACACCGTCTCCCTGGAGGACTTCGCCCGGCACGCCTGAGACCCGCCGCCCCACCCGACCCCACCTGGAGGCCCCATGCCGCCCGTCGGACTGCTCGCCCGCATCGAGGCCAAGCCGGAACACGCCGAGGAGGTCGCCGAGCTGCTGCTCGGCGCGCTGCCGATGGCCGTCGAGGAGGTGGACACCCGGACCTGGTTCGCCTTCCGCGAGAGCGAGACCGTCTTCGGCATCTTCGACACCTTCGACGACGCCCAGGGCCGCGAGTACCACCTCCAGGGCCGGATCGCCGCCGCCCTCATGGAGGCCGCCCCCCGCCTCCTCGCCGCCCCGCCCGACATCCGCTACGTGGACGTCCTCGCGGCGGCGCTGCCGTAGGAGGCAGCGGTCGAGGTGCCCCCGGCGCCCCTGAGCTGCTGCCCCGACTGCACCGGCAACCGGACGTACGGTGGACGTGGAGAGGCTCAGCCATGTACTACCCCGACCGTGAGGAAGCGGGCCGCCGGCTGGCGGCCGAACTGCAGCGGTGGCGCGGGGCCGACCCGGTCGTGGTGGCGCTGCCCCGCGGGGGCGTCCCGGTCGCCGCGCCGGTGGCCCGGGCGCTGCGGGCGCCGCTCGACATCTGTGTGATCCGCAAGCTCGGCGTGCCCTTCCAGCCGGAGCTGGGCATGGGGGCGATCGGCGAGGGCGGCGCCCGGGTGGTCAACGACGCGGTGGTGCGCGGCGCCCGGGTCTCGCCCGAGCAGCTCGCCGAGGTCGAGCGGGAGGAGCGGGCCGAGCTGGAGCGCCGCGCCGAGCGGTACCGCCGGGGCCGCTCGCCCGTTCCGCTGGCCGGCCGGACGGTGATCGTGGTGGACGACGGGGTGGCGACCGGCTCGACCGCGCTGGCGGCCTGCCGGATCGTCCGTGCCCGCGGGGCGGCCCGGGTGGTGCTGGCGGTGCCGGTGGCGCCGCAGGACTGGGCGGCCCGGCTGGGCGGGGACGTCGACGACCTGGTCTGCCCGCACACCCCGGCCCGGTTCTGGGCGATCGGCGAGTTCTACACGGACTTCTCGCAGACCTCGGACGCCGAGGTGATCGCCCTGCTCGACGAGGCCGCGGCCCGGCAGCAGCAGCCAAAGGACCCGGAGATCACCCTGGAGGCGGGCGGCGTGGAGCTGCTGGGGGTGCTGACCCGGCCGCAGGACGCCCTCGGCCTGGTGCTGTTCGCGCACGGCAGCGGCAGCGGCCGGCTCAGTCCGCGCAACCGGTACGTGGCGGGCGAACTCAACCGGGCCGGGCTGGCGACACTGCTGTTCGACCTGCTCACCCCGGCCGAGGAGATCGACCGGGAGAAGGTCTTCGACACGGAGCTGCTCGGCCGGCGGCTGGCGGAGGTGACCCGGCTGGTCACGGCGCGGCCGGACTGCGCCGGACTGCCGGTCGGCTACTTCGGCGCGAGCACCGGCGCGGCCGCGGCGCTGCGGGCGGCCGCCGAGCCGGGTCTGCGGGTGGCCGCGGTGGTCTCCCGCGGCGGGCGGCCTGACCTGGCCGGGCCGGTGCTGGGCGGGGTGTCGGCGCCGGTGCTGCTGATCGTCGGCGGGGCCGACCGCACGGTGCTGGAGCTGAACCGGCGGGCGGAGGCGCAGCTGGGGGCGCCGGCGTCGCTGGCGGTCGTCCCGGACGCAGGCCACCTCTTCGAGGAGCCCGGTGCGCTGGAGGCGGTCGCCGCCCTGGCCGCGGACTGGTTCGCGCAGCACCTCTCGCCGGTGGCCCGATGACTGGGCAATCCGTACAGCCCGCCAGGCCCCGACCTGCTCACCTTGTACACATTGATCAGTGGAAATCGCAGCTGTTGCCCAACCTCCGGACCGAAGGCAAGCTCTGCGCAACCGCTACCGCCCGACCCCTCGCGGTGCGGAGAACCTCAACGTGGAGGAGCACCGATGACCGCCAACGCCGTGGAACTCACCCCCGCCGAGCTGGAGGCCGGCCTCGACGCCGAGCAGCTCCGCACGCTCGTCGGCCTGGTCGAGCACGACCCCGCGGGCGACCCCTTCCCGGTGACCGCCCAGGACGCGGTGGTGTTCGTCGTCGGCAACGCCACCCAGACGGCGCAGTTCTACCAGGCCGTGTTCGGCATGGAGCTGGTCGCCTACTCCGGCCCGGAGACCGGCCGCCGCGACCGCAAGGCCTTCGTGCTGCGCTCCGGCTCGTGCCGCTTCGTGATCAAGGGCGGTGTCTCCCCGGACAGCCCGCTGCTGGACCACCACCGCCGGCACGGCGACGGCGTGGTCGACCTGGCGCTGGAGGTGCCGGACGTCGACAAGTGCATCGCGCACGCCCGCGCCCAGGGCGCCACCGTCCTGGAGGAGCCGAACGACGTCTCCGACGAGAACGGCACCGTGCGCCGCGCCGCGATCGCCACCTACGGCGAGACCCGGCACACCCTGATCGACCGCTCCCGCTACAACGGCCCGTACCTGCCCGGCTACGTCGTCGCCGAGAGCAAGGTGCAGCGGCCCGCCGGCGCGCCGAAGCGGCTGTTCCAGGCGCTGGACCACGCGGTCGGCAACGTCGAGCTCGGCAAGATGGACGAGTGGGTCTCGTTCTACAACCGGGTCATGGGCTTCGTGAACATGGCCGAGTTCGTCGGCGACGACATCGCCACCGAGTACTCCGCGCTGATGTCCAAGGTCGTCGCGAGCGGCAACCACCGGGTGAAGTTCCCGCTGAACGAGCCGGCGATCGCGAAGAAGAAGTCGCAGATCGACGAGTACCTGGAGTTCTACACCGGCGCCGGCTGCCAGCACATGGCCCTCGCCACCAACGACATCCTCACCACCGTCGACGTGCTGCGTTCGCGCGGCGTCGAGTTCCTCAACACCCCGGACTCCTACTACGACGACCCGGCGCTGCGCGAGCGGATCGGCAAGGTCCGCGTGCCGATCGAGGAGCTGAAGTCCCGCGGCATCCTGGTCGACCGCGACGAGGACGGCTACCTGCTGCAGATCTTCACCAAGCCGATCGGCGACCGCCCGACCGTCTTCTACGAGTTCATCGAGCGGCACGGTTCGCTGGGCTTCGGCAAGGGCAACTTCAAGGCGCTCTTCGAGGCCATCGAGCGCGAGCAGGAGAAGCGCGGAAACCTCTGACCCACCCCCTGACGAGGAGACCGGGACATGGCGCACTACCGGCAGCTGGGCGACATCCCGCCCAAGCGGCACACCCAGCACCGCACGCCCGAGGGCGGGCTGTACTACGAGGAGTTGATGGGCGAGGAGGGCTTCAGCTCGGACTCCTCGCTGCTCTACCACCGGGGCATCCCCTCGGCGATCGTGGACGCCCGGCCGTGGGAGCTGCCGAGCCAGGCCACCACGCCCAACCTTCCGCTGATCCCCCGCCACCTGAAGCTGCACCAGCTCTTCGGCGAGGAGTGGAAGGGCACCGACGTGGTGGCCGGGCGCCGCCTCGTCCTCGGCAACTCCGACGTGCGGATCTCGTACGTGGTCGCCGGGGCGCCCAGCGAGCTGTACCGCAACGGGCTCGGCGACGAGTGCGTGTACGTGGAGGACGGCGAGGCCACCGTGGAGACGGTGTTCGGCTCGCTGGACGTCCACCGCGGCGACTACGTGATCATCCCGCGGGCCACCACGCACCGCTGGGTGCCCACCGGCGACGGCCCGCTGCGCGCGTACTGCATCGAGGCGAACAGCCACATCACCCCGCCGAAGCGCTACCTGTCCCGGTTCGGGCAGTTGCTGGAGCACGCGCCGTACTGCGAGCGGGACCTGCGCGGGCCGGTCGGGCCGCTGCTGGTCGACGGCGCAGACGTCGACGTGCTGGTCAAGCACCGCGGCACCCACGGCGTGGTCGGCACCCGCTACACCGTGCCGCACCACCCGTTCGACGTGGTCGGCTGGGACGGCTGCCTGTACCCGTACGCCTTCAACATCGAGGACTACGAGCCGATCACCGGCAGGATCCACCAGCCGCCGCCGGTGCACCAGGTGTTCGAGGGCAACAACTTCGTCATCTGCAACTTCGTGCCGCGCAAGGTGGACTACCACCCGCTGTCGATCCCGGTGCCGTACTACCACTCCAACGTGGACAGCGACGAGGTCATGTTCTACTGCGGCGGCGACTACGAGGCCCGCAAGGGCTCGGGCATCGGCCAGGGCTCGATCTCGCTGCACCCCGGCGGCCACACCCACGGCCCGCAGCCGGGCGCGTACGAGCGCTCGATCGGCGCCGAGTTCTTCGACGAGCTCGCCGTCATGGTCGACACCTTCAAGCCGCTGGAGCTCGGCGAGGGCGGCACCGCGAGCGAGGACCCGGGCTACGCCTGGACGTGGTCGGGCGGACGGGGGCCGGGCCGGTGACGCCGCTGTACGCAGGGCTCTTCGACGACGCCGCGCTCTTCCCGCCCGGCGACCTGCCGCTCGCCGAGGCGGTGCCGGCCCACCGCGGCCACCGCACCGCCTGGTACGCGGAGACGGTCGGCCCGTTCCTCTGCGGCCCCGGCCGGCTGGCGGACCTGGTGCGCACCGCCGGCACCGGCCCGCTGCCGGTCGGGCTGGTACTGCCGGGGGGCAGTGCGGGCCCGGCCGCGGCGCTCAAGGAGGCCGCCGGCCTCGACGTGGTGAGCATCGAGATCGCCACCGACGACGTCGCCGCCACGGTGGCGCAGCTCGCCGCGGAACTTCCCGAGGGCATCGCCGCGGCCGTCGAACTGCCGCGCGACGGCCGGACGGAGGACTCGCTGGACGCCCTGGCCGGCACCCCCCACCGGGCCAAGTACCGCACCGGCGGGCTCACCGCCGGGGCCTTCCCGCCGGTCGGCGAGCTGGCCGCCTTCCTGGTCGGCTGCGCCGAGCGGGCGGTGCCGTACAAGTGCACCGCCGGGCTGCACCACGCCGTCCGGCACACCGATCCGGTGACCGGCTTCGAGCACCACGGCTTCCTCAACGTGCTGCTGGCCGCCGCCGCGGGCGACCGGGACGGCGCGGTGGCGGCGCTGGAGGAGCGCTCGCCGGCCGTGGTCGCGGCCGCGGTGGCCGCCCTGACGGACGACCGGGTCGCCGCCGCCCGCCGCTCGTTCACCTCCTTCGGCACCTGCAGCATCGCCGAACCCCTCGCCGACCTGGCCGACCTCGGCCTGCTCCACCCACCCACGCTGGAGGACCGTTGACCTGGCTCGCCATCCCGCAGGACTCGCCGTACGGCATCCACAACCTGCCGTACGGCGTCTTCAGCGCGAACGACCAGCCCGGCCGCCGCCGGATCGGCGTGCGGATCGGCGACCACGTGCTGGACGCCGGCGCGGCCGCCCGGGCCGTCGGCGCGCCGTCCGTGCTGCTCGACGCCGACACCCTCAACCCGCTGATGGCGGCCGGCCGGCGCACCTGGCGCGAGGTCCGCGGCGCCCTCACCGAGTGGCTCGCCGACGAGGCGCACCGCCCGGCGGTCGCCCCCTGTCTGCTGCCGCTCGCCGAGGTCGAACTGCACCTGCCGTTCGAGGTCGCCGACTACGTCGACTTCTACGCCTCCGAGCACCACGCCTCCAACCTCGGCCGGATCTTCCGCCCGGGCTCGGAGCCGCTCACCCCCAACTGGAAGCACCTGCCGATCGGCTACCACGGCCGGGCCGGCACGGTGGTGGTCTCCGGCACGCCGGTGGTCCGCCCGAGCGGCCAGCGCAAGGCCCCCGCCGACGCGGCGCCGGGCTTCGGCAAGTCCCGCCGGCTCGACATCGAGGCCGAGGTCGGCTTCGTCGTCGGCGCGCCGAGCGAGCTCGGCACGGCCGTCCCGATGTCGGCCTTCCGCGAGCACGTCTTCGGCGTCTGCCTGCTCAACGACTGGTCCGCACGCGACATCCAGGCGTGGGAGTACGTGCCGCTCGGCCCCTTCCTGGGCAAGTCCTTCGCCACCTCGGTCTCGCCCTGGATCGTCCCGCTGGACGCCCTGGAGCACGCCCGGGTCGCGCCGCCCACCCGCGACGTGGAGCCGCTCGGCTACCTCGACGACCGCGGCGGCGAGCCGTGGGGCCTCGACCTGGCCATCGAGGTGTCGCTGAACGGCCACCGGATCTCCCGGCCGCCGTTCGCCACCATGTACTGGACGGCCGCCCAGCAGCTCGCCCACATGACGGTCAACGGCGCCTCGCTGCGCACCGGCGACCTGTTCGCCTCCGGCACCGTCAGCGGCCCCGAGGTGGACACCCGCGGCGCCCTGATCGAGCTCACCTGGAACGGCGAGAACCCGGTCAAGCTGCCCGACGGCACCACCCGCACCTTCCTGGAGGACGGCGACGAGGTGGTGATGACCGCCACCGCCCCCGGCCCCGACGGCAGCCGGATCGGCTTCGGCGAGGTCACCGGCCGCATCCTGCCCTGACCCGCGGGCTGCCCCGGCGCACCGCCCGGTCGCCTGCCCCGTCCACCCCGGCTGAGCGGGGCG